>CAYVTK010000025.1:587-7935 GCA_964454465.1 uncultured bacterium
ACACATTCATTTTCAAATGCAATCAGATCTGCGTTAAGAGAAGATCCTGATGTTATTCTTGTTGGAGAAATGCGTGATCTAGAAACAATACAACTTGCTTTAACAGCAGCTGAAACAGGACATCTTGTTTTATCTACACTACATACTTCAAGTGCAGTTAAAACAATAGATCGTATTATAGATGTTTTTCCAGCTGGCCAAAAAGAGCATATAAGATCTATGCTATCAGAAAGTTTATTAGCAGTAATTGCTCAAAAACTAGTTCAGAACAAAAATAAAAATGGCAGAGTCCCTGCATGTGAAATTATGATTGCAAATTCTGCTATAAGGAACCTTGTCAGAGAAGATAAAATCTATCAGATTCCATCTCTAATACAGGGAGGTAGTCAAGATGGTATGCAGACTATGGACCAAGATTTACAACGGCTATTACATCAAGGACTAATTGATAGAAATGAAGCAATAAAAATTGCAGAGAATGCAGAAGTTTTTGAAAGAGGAGTTTTTTAATGCATCAATATAAAAAAAAACCTCTTTTTGATTTATTACAAAAAGGCTTTACATATGTTGAGGGTATTCTTGCAATAGGCTTAACTCTTGTAGCATCTACAGCTATTGCCTTTAGCGTACAAAAAGCAATTAAAGTTTATAAATCACAACAATTAAAAGATAAAGCTGTAGAAGCGCTAATCCAATACACAGAAGACTATAGAATGATGGTTGCATATGGAGAACACCCCTTCCCTGGCAAACAACCAAGAGGAGAAAATGGGCATCGCATTGTATTATATGATGCTGAGGATGAAAAAGATACTAATTTATCATGGGGAGGCACAGAGTTAAAATCCTATGCTTATCTTTTTCATGATATACGTATAATAAGAGAATCATCAGAATGCAGTAAAGCTTTAGGAGAAAAAAAGCCCTACTATAATATTAAAACATGGGTCGAATGGGATGATGTTTTTGATAAGCAAGATGATAATACAACAACCAGGAATAGAAAGAACTTATCTTTCGAGGTTAATCAATCAGTAATAGTGAATTAATTGAAAAATATACCATGAAAACAAATCATTATTATATTAAAGGATTTACATTTATTGAGATGGTAATAGCCATTACTATAGCGGCTATTGGAACAGGAACTATGATGTTTGTATTTAACGCTGCCCAAACACGCTACTTTAATGATCAAATGGAAGCTTCAATAGATACATATTGTAATGATGCTGCAGATTTCATATCAACAATTGTGAGCCGAAGTGATTCAATTATTGTACAGTCATCAAAGAACCCCCCTCAATATAAAATATGGCAATTTAATGATAGATATGATAATCAATGGAGTGAAGAAAGACCTGATCATCATAGAGTTATTACTATTGAAATGACAGATAAAGGTGGAGTAGTTATAAGAGAAAATAATAGAGATATTACCGGTGAACTTTACAATAAATACATGTTAAGAAATCATAAAAAAGATAATAGTGGGCATTATGATCGGCGTAATAGAGAATGGAATGCATTTTCTCTACAAGCATCTTTTAATCCTGGGAATAAATTTCAAGATGGGGATCAAAATTTAACAACGCAATATGTATTTGATAGTTTTAAAATAAAACCAATGGATCCAGGAGATGTCAATATCAATTTCTTTCATAATATAGTTGATAATCGTATCAAACAACCATTAGAAGATTGCACATATGATATTGAAATCAAAGTAAGAATTGAAAATAAAGTTGATAAAAATAGTTTATCAAGTGAATTCTATACATATAGGACTTATACAAAAAGAGCATATTCTCCATCTTGTTTTATAATTCAAAAAACTAATAGGCAAAGTAAATCTTAAAAGCATCTAATATGAATAGAAAATTCCATAATAGTATTTCAAGAGGAATGGCACTACCAATTGCTATGATATTTGCAATGAGCGGAACAGCTGTTGTGTATTCATATTATCAACAAGTCTATGCAAGAGATTGGAAGATCAACTACAAAATTGCAAAATATAAAGCTAAATTAAATGCACAATCTGGGATTGCTCATGCGGCTCACTGCTATTTATATAGTGCAAGCTTTCAAGGTAACGAGTTTGATAAACCTATTACTAAGCACGTTGATATTAATAATTTATATGGCAAAGGTAAGGAACTTGATAGAGATAGGTCCCCAAGTCCTGACCCAGAATATATGGGTGAATTCACAGTAAATCCAACAAAAGAATTTAGTGATAGAAGCGGGAAATTTAATCCTACAGCTTGGGCTGAAGGAAGAGCATATATATCTAGTTCATCAGCAGGATTAGGTGCAATTGAACGTAATTTCAAAAAAGTATTAAATAAAGAAGAAAACTCTATTGTTCTTAGAGATAGCGCTAGAATTGAATTAACTTTATCATCTTCACTTTCTGATTTCCTATATTTAACGGATTCAGAAAAAGCTGGAGGAGCTCCTTTTGTATTTAATAATTACCCATCTTATATAAATAGAAGAGAGGTTAATTTTGGATCTACAGATAAATTTAATGACTTATGGCCAAACGATGATCCCGTTTGCGATGTTGAGGTTAAAACCAATGGAACTTTTGTTGTCAGTAACTACACTCCCCCATGCCCTGAATTTCTAAGTACTGTTTATATCGTTGAAGATGAAGATGGAAATGTTAATTATCCTGATTTGCCGGCTGGCTGCGATGAAGATGATGTCTTTTTGCATGAAACTCCTCTTGATACAACAAAAACAACTTGTCTTCCTCCAGATGGATACGATGAAATGAAACAAACAATTGAAGCATTGCATAGTAATAGTCCAAATAGTCAATTTATTTTACTTGATGCAACATCTAAAATGGGCTTTCAGCCTAACTATTCACATAGAGACACACTCATTATGACAGATATAGAGTTTTTTGAAGATAATGGCGGTGGAATCAAGGTTAAGCAATGGTGGTTTTTAATGCCACCATATCTGAATGTAAATGCAGATATGGGTAGTTTTGAACAGCCTTATATTGGGGTAACAACAAATACAGGATTAATGAACACCCCTTCAGTTAATTGTATGGGTTCAACCAATGATTATGATTGTTGCCCTTCAAATATACCAATTTATCAATGTGATAAATATATTGAGTCAATGAGAAATTTTCATGCAAAAAATATAACAAGTACTGGATCTGAAACATTTTATGCTCAAACAATATCGAATGGTATGCCTACAGGAAACAATTATTATGGAACGTTAGATGATATTGTACAAAGTACTTACGGCTTTCACCATTATGATGTTCCTGATATTCATGCGCCTGGTAATAACTGGACGTCCCAATTAACAAATAATCATTTACTACCGGAATATCAAGATAATGGATTTAAAGTATTCTTCTATAATAGGCCAACAGCAATTTATGTAAAAGGAGGTCCTGTAAGAGTTCATGGTGTTTATAAAGGAAGATATACTATTGTAACAGATGAACATACAGCATATCATAGGCATGCACAAGGCACAGCAATGGGAGCACCAAAAATTGATACTCTTTGGAATAATATTTGGCTAATGGATGATATTGTTAATGCTGATTACAGTCCATCAGGGATTGATAGTAAGAGTCTTTTAGATGCTCAGCCCAAATCAGTAACTCCTTACGGTTGTTCTGGAGGGTCTGACAATGTATTAGGGTTAGTATCTGGGGCAAATGTATATGTTGCAAACACTAGAGAAAATGGAGCAAGAAATAATACTTGGGATGAAGATATCCATATTCATGCACATATTATAGCCTTTAATGAATCTTTCGCAGTCCAATATTGGCAAAATACAATGAGCACAGCCAATTATACTTATTCAAATCCCCCATTTGGAGATGCGCAGGGCAGGGAGATTCATGGGAATGGGCTAACTACTGACTATAGAGGAAAAATATTTTTATGGGGAGGAATTGTACAAAAATTTAGAGGTTATACAGTAAGAAATAATCCTGGACCCTACCCAACAAATGATATAGGAATGGATAAAAATTACAACTTTGATTGTAACCTGAAATGTAATTTTCCACCTTTATATCCCGATAATATTCAATCTGATAAATGTGATGAGGGTGGTGAAGAAGAAGAATTAAAAGAATACTTAGTATTAGACTATTATTAAAACATGAGCACTGGCATAGATATAGGAAAATATAGCACAAAAATAGTTGAATTATCTTTAACTAAAGATGAAGTTGCAGTCAAAAAAATTGGGACTCTGAATACTTTTGAAGATATTAATAAATTCGATTTTGAAAAAATTTCAAGATCTCAACTAGAAGCTTGCATTCAGGATCTTTCTAAGAAAATGAGTATCAATCCAAGAAAGGCAAAAAATGCTATATCTTCTATATCGGGAACACTTGTTGATATAAGGCAAATCAGCACTCTAGATATGCCTGACGAAGAATTATCAGTTTCATTAGAACTAGAAGCAAAAAAACATATTCCCTTAGATGGGACGGATGCAATCATTGACTACCATCATCTTGGTACCAATGATACTGAAATTGACAAAATTAATATTCTATTAGTTTCAACAACAAAAAATATTGTGAAAGATCATGCAAATATAATAAAAAATTCTGGTTTTAGAGTTGAGACCTTTGATACAGACCCAATAGCTATTGCAAATATGTACAAGTATAATTATGGCTTAACTTCTGAAGGAGCTGATGTAATTTTGAATATTGGAAATTCAAGTACAACTTTAATAGTATGGGGACAAAATTTTCCATTTTTCACACGTAATATTGAAATATCAGGCAATCATTTTACTAATGAAATTATGCGCGAATTAGGTGTTGATTATCAAACTGCTGAAAATCTAAAAAGTGAAAAGGGAGTTAATGTTTTCATGGAAGACAAGAATACAGAAGAAAACTTAGAAACAGAGGATAGCTCTGAATCTAATTTTGGAATTTCTGTTGAAAAAAGAACTTGTTTTAATGAACTGTGTGAAGATATAAAACGAACACTAAGATTTTATATGAAGAATAATAATCAAGCATTTTTTAATAATTTTTATATAACCGGGGGTTCAGCTGAAATATTAGGAATCAATGAATTTATTGCATCTGCATTAAATGTGAATGTCGTAACTTTTAATCCATTTCAAAAAATAAGTAACGACACCCAAATAGATAACCCTAATCAATACACAACAGCACTTGGATTGGCTTTAAGAGGATTAGACATTGAATAAATTGATCAGGATTAACTTAAACCAAACTATAAGTAAAGCTCAACTTGATTATATTCGAGAAGAAAAGAAAAAGTGGTTAGTATTTTCTTTAATTTGTCTTTTATTTTTGAGTTATTTTGGATGGTTTGCCTTTATTAACAATAGAATGGATTATATTATTGAGAATAGGCAAGCAACAATCAAAGAAATTATTGAGAGTACAGAAAAATTAAAAAAAGAAGGTAAAATAAATTTATCCAAATTAGATATTAAGACCTTAAACAAATTAGAGAATAAAAGAATGTTTTGGGCTCCAAAACTTATAGCGCTATCTGAAATTACACCTGATCGCATGGCAATCACAGGATTTGAATATGATCATAAAAGATTAAAAATATCAGCAATATCTAGTGTAGATAAAACTGAAAAAGATTTTGATATAGTAGAAGACTTCATGAATAGAATTGATCAAAATCAAGAATTTAACAAAGACTTTAAAGATATCAAATTTGAATCTATGGAAAAAAGTAATGCCAAAGGCAATGAGGTTCTATCTTTCACAATTCAAGCTAGATTAAAATAATGAACTTGAAAAATTTTAGATTAAAAGATTTATTTAATAGAAACAGTGTACTTGTTTTATTTGCTGTTATATTTATTTTTATGAATTCATTTTTATATTCATATCTATATGATAAAAAATATGACTTAATTTTAGATCTGCAACAGGAACAAAAAATTGCAAATGAAAAATTTATAACAGCCCAAATTTTATCTGAGAAATTAAATAATGTATATCAACTTTTTGAAAGTAACCTTGCTACAGATAATAAAGATAAAAAGAATAAAGAAGCTAATATGCTTTTTCTAAAAGAACTCACAGATATATTAGAAAATCTTAATATCAAGCTATTGCAAATTGAGCCTGGTAGCAAAAATAAAAAAGGGGCAACAACATATATCCCCTATACTATGGAAATTAAATGTGATTACGAACAATTTGGAAAATTCATTACAGCATTAGAGGGGAATAATAGACTTATCTCTGTTGAAGAAATTCATATTAGAAATGGAGTTGAAAAAATCAGGGGAACAATTGATGATATGTCTGAAGTAAGTGATATTATAGCAGCCTTATCAATTAATACAATCACATTAAATAAAACAAAGAAAAAAAAATAATATGAATCTAAGAGAAAAATTTATATGGAATATTATCATTTTATTTTCAGTCTCAATACTTTTATGGGCAGCATGGAATCAATTTAATGAGTATACTAAGATTAATAAGGCTTATGAAAAATTTATAAATGAAGAAATTGGAACTGATAAAGAATTGCAGGATATGGTTTCTGCTTTAGAAAAAAATCTGAATGCAAGGCAGACTCTAAAATTTAATCCTAAGGAAGATCCTCTTGATTTAACCAAAGTAGTTATATTGGATGGAGAAATTTCTTCTAGAGGTGTAAAAGGAATCGAATGTAGCGGTGTAATAACAGATAAAGATGGTAGTATCGAAACAATATGTACGTATCGTTCAAAAAGATATGTCGTTGCAGTAGGAGATTCAATTGGAGGAGGAGTAGTTTTAGATATATCTTCAAACAAAGTTCATATAAAGAAAAGTACAGAAGATATTGTATTAGAGATTTATTAAACAGTGAATAATTATAAATTTTATTGGAGAACAAGTAAATGAATAACAAAAAACTATATATTATATTTTTTACTATTATGCTTTTAGGTAATTTTTTAATTTCTCAAGAAGGGGATATTTCTATTATAGATGAGCCTATCGTATCAATTCATGCTGAAGATACTCATCTACCAACTATTTTATCAATTCTTGCTAAACAAAGTAATTATAACATAGTAACAGGACCTAATGTTCAAAGTCAAGAGAAATTAACAATTCACCTAGATGAAGTACCAATTTCACAAGCAATCAATCTTATTATAAGAGCATCAGGATTGAGTTATGAGATTATAGGAAATTCAATATTGGTCGCAAATAAATCAAAACTAAACTCAGATATTGGTGTTAAACCTCATATCATTAATCTAGAGTATGCAAATGCTGGGCAACTTGCAACCCTATTAAAAAATATTACAGAATCAATTACAATTGATA
>CAYVTK010000026.1:0-7920 GCA_964454465.1 uncultured bacterium
GAAATATTTCTTGCATTCTGGCCTCAATGATAGCGGATAATTTTTTTTGTGATATCTCAATATTTCCTCTTTCATTAGTTCCTTTAATAATAATATTTTTTTCATCCGAAGATAGAGCTTCTTTTGCAATCCCATGTTTACATTTTAATTCTTCAGCTTGTTCTAAATTAATTGTTAATCCATATGCTATATCATTAGTAATACTCATTCCACCCAAAGGAATTGCAGCAGTATGTACTACAGATTTATTATTATAGATTATTATATCAGTTGTACCACCCCCTATATCAATGAGAGCTACTCCTAACTGTTTTTCATCATTATCTAGAACTGATGATGCCGAAGCTAAAGGCTCTAGAATAAAACCTTCAAATTCTAATCCAATTCTATCTAAACATGTTTTGAGATCACTTTCAATATTTCTTGCTATTGTTACCAGGTGAACATTTGCTTCTAATCGATGGCCTGATAATCCCTCTGGATTTTTTATATTTGGATTATCATCTACTCGAAATTCTCTTGATAGCGTATGTAATATTTTTCTTTGAGGAGAAAGATTGATTGCTTCAGCATGTTCTAATACTTTATTGATACTCTCTTGAGTTATTTTTTCTCCAGCAGGGTTCATGAATTCATTATTTGAAATTGTAATGGTTCCTGAACAATTTATTCCTTTTACATGTTCTCCTGTTATTCCTATCCATGCAGATTCTATCTCAACTTCAGCTTGTTTTTCTGCTTTAGTTAAGGCTTCTTCAATAGCATCAGAAGTTTTAGAAATATCAACAACAATACCTCTTTTTAATCCATTTGATATACTCTCTCCAAAACCAAGTATATTTATAGAATCATTTTTAAATTCTGCAATAATTACAGCAATTTTTGTAGTTCCAATATCAATTCCAGTTATTAAAGTCATATTTTTATATATTTTTTTCACGTGTTATTATCTGTTCAGGTATTGATACATCAATATATTGATAACTATCAATATTGATATTATTTTTTAATAACACTTGTTTGTTAAAATTCAAAAATTTATTTAGATCATATTTATAATTTTTATTTTTTAAAATAATTTTTTTATTATTATTTAAAATTAAAATAATGTTATTATCTAAATATTGTACTTCATTTAATTTTTCATAAACTGTATTTGAATTGTTAATAACTTCCAACAATAAATATCTGATTTTATCTAAGCTTATTTTTTCATTTGATATATTTGTAATAATTGGGGTATTGCTATAATGATTTATAGCCTGATAATTAGCTTGAATTATATTTTTTGTATCATCCATGAAATAAAAATTTTGATTTGTTTCAAATAAGGCAAGAGGTTTTAGTTCTTTTATCTCTATAATAAGAATATTTGGGAATTTAGTGTATGATTTTGCAGTATGGATGAAATTATTCTTTTTAAGCTCAGAATTTATTGCGTCTAATTTTATATTTATAATATTTTCATTTTTTGTATAATCAATTATACTATCAAGAATTTGATTAGTATTCATATAGTCATTCCCTGAAATTTTTATTGAATTAATTTTAAATGGCTGTCTAATGAATAAATATTTTGATACGGTTATAGTTATAGAAAATATCAGGAATACATAGAAGGAATGGTTTAATATGTTCTTTATTTTTTTCATGCAGTGCCACCTAATACTTTAATTTCTAACTTTAGGCTTACATCAAATTTAGATTTAATTTTTTTTGTTATCATATCTATTAGATTGATTACATCTCTAGAAGAAGCATTCCCTGTATTAATAATAAAATTCCCATGTTTTTTAGATATTTCAGCCCCACCTATTTTTCTCCCTTTTAGCCCTGCTTTATCAATCAGGTAACCTGCAGCTAAATTTTTTCCAGGGTTTTTAAATATACTTCCAGCTGATCTATATCTAAGAGGCTGATTCTTTTTTCTTAAATATGAAGCATTTAGTCTTTTATCTTTGATTGTATTTTTATTTCCTTTGATACATTTAAATATCGCACTAATTAATATTTCATCTTTTGGAAAAGAAGATTTTCTATATGAAAAATCGATATCAGAATTAGAATATTTTTTAATTTCTCCATTCATATTTATGCTTGTAACTGATAATAAATGATTAGATATTTCTCCACCAAATGCTCCTGCATTCATTATTAATGCGCCTCCTAAAGTTCCAGGAACTCCCCCCAAGCTTTCGAACCCCGTAATATTATTCCTGTTTAATTCTTTAATAAATCTTCCAAGCATTACACCGCAATCAGCTGAGACTTGATTATTATTAAAAATAATTTTTTTCGATGATTTTTTTAAAGATACGATTACTCCACGAATTCCTTCATCATCTACAAGGATATTTGAACCAGATCCAAGGAAATAATATTTCGTGTTTTTAATTAGCTTAATAATTTTTTTAATTTGAGAATTTTTATTTGGTAAAATAAATAAATCAGCAGGACCTCCTATGCCAAAGGTTGTATGCTTTTTCATTAGCTCGTTTTCTAAATATTTTATTCCTAAAAAATTTAAATTTTCTTTAATATTTTCATATTCTTTATTCATTTAATCGATTGTAGACAGAGTCTATTGATTTATAAATATCTCCAGCACCCATAAAAACTATAATATCATTATTTTCTACGTATTTTTCTATTAATTCAGATAGTTTTTCTTTATTTTTACATTCATAGGTTTTATTGTGTCCTAATTTTTTTAGTTCTTTTACTATTAAGGAACTTGAGATATTATCTATAGGTTTTTCCCTAGCAGGATATATCGGTGTGATAATGTTTATATCTGAATTCATTAGAGAAATAGAAAAATCTTTGTAAAATGATTGAGTCCTAGTAAATAAATGAGGTTGGAATACTGTGATAATTCTTCTATTTTCCCAACCTGATTTAGTTGCTTTAATTGTTGCTGATAATTCAGTGTGATGATGAGCATAATCATCAATAATCATAATATTTCTATTATTTATATTCTTGTATTTAATTTCGAATCGTCTTTTAACACCACAGAATTTGTCTAAACCTTTACAAATATATTTTATAGGTATATCGATTTCTAAACATATAGATATTGCAGATAAAGCATTGTATACATTATGCAATCCTGGAACCATTAATTTGACAGTACAGATTTTTTTACTGTTTATGATTACATCAAATATAGTTTTTGTTTTGTTAAATACTATGTTTTGAGCCATAACGTTAGCTTGATTATTGATTCCGAAGGTTTTACATGTCCTGTTTATGCTTGGTATAATATCCGCTAAATCAGTACTATCAATACCAATGCATACTGAACCATAAAATGGTGTCGAGTTTGCAAACTTAGTAAATGAATTTTTTAGATCATCCAAATCTTCATAAATATCTAAATGTTCTAATTCCATATTGTTTAATGATATATAAGTAGGATTCAAGGATAGAAAGCTTTTATCAAACTCATCCGCCTCTACAACTATTAAATCACCTGATCCAGAAATATTATTGCTTTCATACTTGTTTACGATTCCTCCAGTAATAATAGTTGGATCTAAATTAGCTTCATACAGAATGTTTCCTATCATTGATGATGTGGTTGTTTTTCCATGCGTTCCTGATACAGCTAAACTTATTCTTTTTACTTTAATCATTTCCCCTAATAATTCAGCTCTCTTAATTATAGGAATATTACTTTTATATCCAACTTCAATTTCAGGATTTTTAAGATTTACGGCTGATGAGTAAACTATTAAATCAGTTTTTCGAACATTCTTTTTGTTATGCCCTTTATATATTTTGATACCTATAGATTTCAGATGATTAGTTCTATCTGATTCATTAATATCTGATCCAGAAATTTCAAATCCATGATTATATAATAGCTCTGCCATACCACTCATTCCTATTCCACCAATTCCTATAAAATGTATATGCTTAGTTTTGCCGAATATTTTATGCATTAATTATACCATTAATATGTTTGATGATTTCATTGTTAGCATTATCATGGGATATTTTTTTAGCATTCTTCTCAAGAATTTCTAACATATTATTATTTATTAGATTAGATATTTTTTTTTCTAAAATATCTTTTTCTAAATCTTTTTCTTCGACTACTATACAAGCTTTTTCTGAAAATATTTCCTTTGCGTTTAGCCTTTGGTGGTCATCTGCTGCAAAACTAAAAGGGATTAAAACCATTGCTTTCCCCATATAACATAATTCGGTAATTGCAAGTGCACCTGCCCTTGATATAACTAAATCACAAGCAGAATATATATATGATATATCTTCTATAAATGGCTTTACAGTCACATCAGTTGAGTCCATGATTTTGTTTGGAAAATATTTTTGATTTTTTTCACCGCATTGTATATATAGTTGAAAACCTTGAGAAGTATAGAAATCTATGTTTTTTATTATATGTTTATTAATTATTTTGGAGCCCTGACTTCCACCTAATATAAATATTGTTTTTTTATTTTGATCTAATCCAAGTTTAATTTTTGATTCATTTTTATTAAATATTTGTAATTTCTTTCTAATAGGGTTCCCTGTTATAAAAATATTATTTTTTGGCTCTAAGACTTCTTTTGCATTTTTATAAGCAAGAAATAGTAATGTTATTTTTTTATATAATAATCTTGTTATTAATCCTGGTATTGAATTTTGATCTTGAATTATTGTAGGAATATTCATATGTATGCCTGCAATCAAAGGCATCCCAGAGCTATATCCTCCTGTACCAATAATGAGATTAGGTTGATATTTTTTTATTAATTTTCTAGATTTTAAATATGATTTTAAGAATCTAATAGGGAAGTATATGTTTTTTAATATTGAATTAAATGAAAAACTTCTTTGTATTCCTTTAATATCTAGCAATTCATATTTTATTTTATTTTTCTTGAAGTATTTTTTTTCGAAACCATGCTTGGAGCCAATATATATGATATTTGTTTCATTATTTTTTAAAGACTCTCCAATTGCTAAAGCAGGGAAGAGATGTCCCCCTGTACCACCACCAGCAATAAAAATTGTATTTTTTATATGTTCCATCATCTTAAATAATTATATTTATAGACATTGCAGTATCTTGAGATATTAAGTAATGCTCCAACAGATATAAGAGTAAATAAGGTATGTGACCCACCATAACTTATGAATGGTATTGCCAAGCCAGTAGGAGGAATTAAACCGACAACATATGCTGCATTAATTAAAAAATAATATAGAATATTAAACCCTATTCCAATAGCAAGTATTGAGCTAAATATATCTGGCGCCATTTTCGAGACTCTAACTGATATAAGATAAAATATGAAGAATAGGATAAATAAGATGAATATTCCAATAAAGCCAATTTCTTCACCTATTATAGGAAGAATAAAATCTGTATGTCCTTCAGCCATAAAACCTTCTTTAATAATACTTTCACTAAGTCCATTACCAAAGAAACCACCGTTTTGTAGGGCTTGTTTTGCCCTTTCTACTTGAGATGAGGGATCAGGATTAGGGTTAAACCAACTTAAAAATCTACTTCTCATATAAGGATAAAACATTATTGATAATATTAAAGTTGAAATTCCTGATAAAATTACATACAGGAAATACTTTATTTTTAAGCCTCCAATGATTAACATACTAATAAGTATGCATGAAATTATAAAAGATGAACTTAAATCTGGCTGATAAAGGATTAAACCGAGAGTAGGCAATGCATAGATAATATATTCAGAGAAAATAGTTTTAAGATTATTGATATTTTTTTTATTTCTTGCTATAAAGTTAGCTGTAAATATAATCAAAGCAAATCGGGCAAAATCAGATGTTGTAAAAATATTCTTTCCATAAACAACAAGAAATCTTCTGGTTGAACCTGCATTGAATATGTATGCAGATAGTATAACTATCCATGATAGAACAAGTATTTGTTTCGAATATTTTTTCAACCATTTGATTTTAAAATTATATACTAAAACCATTGCAAAAAGTCCCAAGGCTACCCTTCCTAAATGTTTATTTAAAAAGTAGTTGTAATTATTCCATCCGAATTTGTTTATTGCGATTGTGCTACTCGCGCTATATTGCATTACTATTCCAAATAATATTAATAATAGAGTTAAGTATAGAAGGGGCATCTCATATATTTTGATATTCCTTTTCATAGGTTTGTATGTTCTTTAACTATTTGCTTAAACTCATCTCCTCTTTCTTCAAAATTATCAAATTGATCATAACTAGAACAGGCAGGAGATAGAAGTACTCTGTGATTTATTTCAGCTAATTTGATTGATGTTTCAATAGCTTCTTTAAAATTAGCTATGTATTGACATTCGTATTTATCTCTTAGTTGTTTATAAATATTTTCTCCTTCTAATCCGTAGCAAATAATATGAGAAATATTGTTAAATTTTTCCCCTAGAAACTCTTTATAATCTGTTTCTCCCTTTGAGTATCCTCCTAATATAAGTATTGTTATTTGATTTGAACTTTGAATTGCTTTAATAACAGATTTTATATTTGTGGCTTTTGAATCATTAATGTAAGTAACCCCATCATCTGTTTTTACAAGTTCCATTCTATGATTTAAGGGATTGAAATTTTCTATAATATTTTTTATAGCAGATTTATTAATATTGAAAATTTTGGCTATTTGTATACAGGCAAGTATATTTTCAAGATTATGACTTCCTTTTAATTTCATTTTTTCACAATCAATAAAGGATGTATTTTTTTTGCAGTCTACTATTTTGTTATTATCTAAAAAGAAATCAGTGTTAGATGCTTCTATATTAAATTTAATAATATTTGTTTTTTTATCTAACCCTGTATAAAATTTTTCATCCTCTTTATTGTAAATCAGATAACATCCTTTATCTAAATTTTTAGCTATATTTAGTTTTGCATTATAGTAGTCTCTTATAGAAGAATATCTGTCAAGATGATCTGCAGAAAGATTCAGGATACATGCTATGTAAGGCTTAAACTTTTTTATTTTTTCTAATTGGAAGCTACTTAGTTCAAGTATATGTATTACATTTTTTGCATTACATTTATTTTCACTTAAAACATTTAGGCTAAAAGGAGTCCCTATGTTGCCTCCCATATATGTACTTTCATATTCATGGGAAAAAATACTATCTAATATGCTTACTGTCGTTGATTTTCCATTTGAGCCCGTAACTCCTATAATTGGAGCATTTGTATACCATGAAGCAAATTCTATTTCGCTAATGAGTTGAATATTTTTTTCCTTAAAGTGATTAAAAAATGCACTATTTGTTGGTATGCCTGGACTTATAATAGCAAAATCACATTCATAACATTTTTCTGTGTGTTCTCCTTCTTCATAGGATATACAATGCTTAAAATCATGATGAATAATTTTATTATCACTTAGAAATACATTTGCTCCTAAATAAGATGCTAATTGTGCTGCTCCAATACCGCTAATACCACCACCCATAATCGTAATATTTTTATTTTTAATATTCATATATTATTGAAGCTTAAATGTTGTTAACGATAAAAGAGCTAATAATATTCCCACTATCCAGAATCGTACAACAACATGATTCTCATCCCAACCTGAAAGTTCAAAATGATGATGTAACGGAGCCATTTTAAATAATCTTCTACCTTCTCCATATTTATTTTTTGTATACCTGAAGTATAGTACTTGAAGTATTACAGATATAGATTCTATAACAAATACTCCCCCCACAATAATCAATAAAATTTCTTTTTTTAATAATATGGCCAAAGTGCCCAATGCAGCTCCCAATGATAAAGAACCTGTGTCACCCATAAAGATTTTTGCAGGATTTGCATTGTACCATAAAAATCCTATACAACTACCAACAGTAGCTAAGCAAAATATGAATAATTCTCCACTATAAGGAATGAATATAATATTTAAATAGTTACTAA
>CAYVTK010000027.1:0-7879 GCA_964454465.1 uncultured bacterium
CCATTATGTAGCGCTTGTATGGATAGGGTTTAATTGTTCTATTATTTTAAAAAGAAGGAAAAAAATTAAATCTATTAAGGTTATAAATAATAGACAACTTTTTGATGAAAAGGTAATTGCTAGCTTTAGTCTTCTTATTAAATATTATCTATTTAATAAAAAGATATATCATAAGCTGTAGATAAACTATTTTTTCTATCTATATTATATTTTTTACCAATTATAAGTAAGATTTTGACATTCATCAGGATTTCCTGATGAGCCTGCGTTCAAATATGCTGTGATACATTGCTGACATTCTCCAACATAGTCATCTAGAGTAGAAGCTATTGGACCAGGACAATCTAGAGTGCATCCTGTATCAGCAGCAGCAGCGAACTCAACACCTAAATATAACCATTCACAAAAACCAATTGGGTCATCATTTGGATCACTAGATCCCCAGTCACAGACGTTCCCATAGGCATTATCGCAATCCCATAGGCATTGTGGAGGAGTACCTCTATTTTCATCAAAGCACTCTCCATTACCATATCCATCATAGTAGTAATAATCATCACAACTATCATCTGTTAAACAGTCTGCACATTCTCCTGCATAGTAGCCTAAATCATATAGTACATCATCACTACAATCATCATCACAGGTGCTATCTGCTAGCCCAACAATAATCTCACACAGGTCAGTGAAATCCTCAGGTTCTTCATCAACTACACAATCATCTAAGCATGAATCCCAATCAGCATAATAATCATAATAATTATCATAATTATCATCATAATCATAGTAGTCATAATCATCACCATAATAGTCCCCATAATCATGCTCACAATCACAACTATCAAGAATTATAGTTCCATCCATTATAGTAACATTTACACATGCTAGATGATCAAGGCCAGAACCATTTTGGCAGGCACCACCATCACTACCATAACCATAATTATAGCCATAACCATAATCATAGCCATAGCCATAACCATAACCATAGTCATAGTCATAGTAGCCACCACTACCACCATCTCCACCACCAGTACCACCACCATAAGAATAGCCACCATCGTAATAACCGCTACCATATCCATCACCATATCCAGTGTAGCCACCACCGTAATCACCACCGTATTCACCATCTCTATAATAACAGGAACACTCTGCTGAAAACACATAGTCAAATTGTGTGAATTCCCAAGACCCATTAATTTGGTCACATAAATCACCTGAATTATCATCATCTCCAACCTTCTGAAGATATACTGTTGATGTTACAGAACAGTTTTCATTATATCCATAGTAACCATAATCATAACCATAATCATAACCATATCCATACCCATAGCCATAGTAGCCATCTCCACCACCAGTACCACCACCAGTACCACCACCATAAGAATAGTCACCATCGTAATAACCACTACCATATCCATCACCATATCCGGTATAACCACCACCATAATCACCACCATAAGGGCCATCTCTATAATATCCATCATCTGACCAAGTATCAAGAAAGTCTTCTATTGACTGTGTAACTACTATGTGTATTTGATCTCCATCATCTGATATAGTCCAGGTATCTTCATCAGAATCCGTCAAAACATTACCACTACATGTATATTCATCTTCATTATAGCAGTCATCCTCATCATCATTATCATAAATATTATCAAGATAATCCATTGCCTCTTCACAAGTTAAAGTTCGGTTTGACAATGAGCAGTCAATACAAGCTTGATGATAGTCATTAATCATCTGTGCATCTTCATCTGTTGCGCAATCACTTGCACAGTCATTTTCCATAGCTTCGATGAGCCACGTACAGAATTCATCGTCATTATCACTATCTCCTCCATCATTATCATTAACTCCTGCACAATCTTCTAAACATGCTGGAGGGCCATCATCGTAGCCATCATATCCATCATCACAGTGCCAAGAACATCCAGCATTTTCACATGTATCAACATCATCAAATTCACAATCTGTATTATTTCCATCTTGGCTGAAGCAGTGACATTCATCACCATAATCACCATAATCATCGTAACCATAATAATCATAATAATAATCATCACAGAACATTTCACATTCATCTGAGCCTTCACCTTCTGCAAGGCATGCATAACAGTCCTCAAAATGTAGTTCTATATATAAGGCATCAAGCTCTCCGCAGTCTGATGCACAATCACCATTAACTAGTGTAGAAATTGCCCAACTGCAAAAAAAAGTAGGATATTCACATGCATCAATATCATCATCAATATCACAAAGACCTGGACAATCCCATATGCATTCTGGGGGACCATCAACCTGACAATATTCATATAGTTCATCATTATCATAATCATAAAGTTCTACCCATTCACAGTCATCCGAATTATCACATTCATCTTGATTATAAGCATGACAAGTATATCCACTATATTCAATTGGCTCTCCATCCTCATCATAAAAACACTCGCCATACCCATCGTCTCCCCATTCATCACAGTCATCATAGTATAAGCACTCATCACAAATTTCTTCAAATACGGCTAATCCAAATATTGTATCAATATCACAATCATTAATACATGTAGCATTATCTTCTAATCCCATAAGTATTTCACAGAATTCAGTGAAATCCTCAGGTTCTTCATCAGCACAATCAACTAAACATTCATCCCAATCATCACCCTCATCATCCTCCCATTCATCACCCCATTCTTCACAATCCCATATAGGATTATCATCCTCATCATATATCAGACATTCCTCACAATCCTCAACAGTTTCTATGATATCCATTAAATCATACCCTAGACAATCTGATACACAGTCATCCTCTACTGTATCAAAAACAAACTCACAAAATGCAATAGGGTCATCAGCAGGATCTGAACCATCATCTCCCATCCAATCACAAAGATTTGGACAGTCCCATACACATTCTCCTGGACCATCAAAATGACAATATGCATCTATAAGATTTTCATTATCATCATACAATGCTGCCCAGTAGCAATCATTATCTTGATGACACGTCTCTAGGTTTGTATATGAACTACAATTATCCTCTTGTCCCTGTAAACAGTCTCCAACACAGCTTGTATTATAACCACCACAGTCACCAGCACAATCTAATGTGTTGCCATCACAATCACATGCTCCATCTTCAATACCACCACCACCACATATACCGCATTCATCAATCTCGAAAGGACAAGCTATATCACTTTCCTCATCTATATTTTCAATAGCTATCTCCTCAGTATCTACAGTATAGCTTGCAATTGTAAGACCACCTTCTTCTACAGCCGCAGCTATTACCTCTACTAGTGCTGCAACATATGTATCTGTATCAATATCATCAGGAACTTCACCATCAACAACTAGATCCTCATCTATTTCAATAAAAACAAATGTAATAGAGAAACTAGTAGATCTGAATCCACCATCACTACTATTAATAGGGCTTACATCTGTTATTAAAATTTGGCTTGGATCTGCCCCTGTTGTTTCTGCAATATCATCTTTAAAACTTTCTGCTGCAGCAGACTCTTGATCAACGGATCCTGTATTGTCTAAAAAATCAGAACTGCTTCCACTAAGTGCAAAAGAAAATGCAGTTGCACAAGTTGAACCATCACCTTCACATTCTCCACAATCATCTGCCTCTGCAGTCCCATTGCAAACACCATGACAATCAACTTCAGCCGTACAACCACCATTACAATCATGATTATCATCTACTGGATAAGTACAAGTACCTTGTTCTCCATAATTGCATGCCGTTGCCTCAGAGCAGGTTGCAACATTTTCACTACTTGTAGCATCCTCACTACTACACGTAACAATTAAAAGTGGTACTAAAAAAATAAATAACGATTTTAGATACTTAGACATATTAATAACTCCCTTTTGTTTTATAAATGTGTGCCGCGAGAGGGAGTCGAACCCCCACGCCATAAGCACTGGTTCCTAAGACCAGCGTGTCTACCAATTCCACCATCGCGGCAAGAAATCTAATTTAAAAAATTCCATCTCTAAAATTAAAATAGATTTTCTATAATAAAAAATAATTTAATATATCTATACACAATAATATTCTCCTATTTTATTGTATGAAAAAATGTTAATGATACTAAGAAAGCTTAATTTTATATTTTAACACCAAAATTAAAATAGAATATATTAACTCTTTTACTAGATTGATTCATGATGGTATCATATCCTCGACCCCATGTAAAATTAATAGGTCCAAAAATAGATCTAACTTTAATGCCAAAGCCATAGTTTATAGGTTTATCAATCTCAGGGCCATCAAATAATAGATTAGTATATTTTTCAAGATGATTAATAATAAATCTTAATGTTGTACTATTTTTATAATGAAATTGATATTCAAAACCTAAGAGAGATAAATCATGAGATGATAATTCAAACTCATCATATCCTATGGCCCAATTATATCCGCCATAAGTAGTAATTAAATTAAGAGGTGTATTATTACTAGATTCTTTATGCAATCCAAAAACTCTAAAAGTATGATTATGCTTGAATGTTTTGAAATATTCAGATTTAATGTTTAAATAATCAAAAGATTTTCCTATATCACTAGATGTTCGATAATCAATATTAACTGCATATCCACTACGAGGATTTAAGAGATTATCCAGTTGATCAATATCTAATATTATTTGTGAATAATCTATATTGTATATTTCAGAATCAAAGATATTCTTAGACTGATTTGATTTAAGGGTTATAGAGCCATATTGCATCATAGAAAAAATTATTCCATACGCAGCACTATTTAAATCATGTTTTGTATATCCTATAGTAGTAGATTCAATATATGTTGGGTTAGAATCTGCATTCCATGTATAAGTTGGAATTCCAAAGGTTTGTATTTTATTAATTTGTTCAATAAAAGGAATAATGTTTATTTTTTTATCACTCATTGTAAGGTAGTATAAACTTAAATTATTTTGTTTAAATCCAGAAAAGGTCAGTTCATTTTGCAATCTAAATTTTCTTAAAGGCTTATTAAAAATATCTAATTTTATTTTTCCAATCAATTTGTAGTGATTATCCCATATTATGCCAAATTTTACTTTCTTATTTTTTGTTTCTTTAATATTAATAATAAGATTTGAATGTGTATCATCTATAGGTATTAAATCATAATGTACATATTCAAAATAACCGGTATGGTATACTTTATTAATTTCATTATTAAATGCTTTTACATTTAATTGGTCTCCAGATTCAACAGTAAACAATCTCATAATATCTTTTGTTGAAATTTTTCTATTACCTTCAATTTTTATATTATTGATTATAATTGGTTTCTTTCTTTCTGCTTCTATAATAGCTATAAAACTATTATCACCTTCTTTTTTAAATTTATATGATAAATTATGATATTGTCCTGTACGCCTTATTTTGAGAATTTTATCAATAAATTCATCTTTTGTAATCATTATATTATTTATAAAAAGTTGATTAATAAGGTTATCATCCTTTAAATCAGAAGAAATATTAAATGATATAATTTCAAAGGTATGATTTGGTATTCCAGATAATTTTATATATGGATTCTGAGAATACTTTTTAGATAAATCTAAAAATTCATTAAGATGTTGATAGGATTCTTTTTTACCATCATTTTTAATTTTTTCTATTATTTTTGGATTAGTATCAATTGAACTAATCATATTGTATTGAGGATTAATTAAAATATCTGCTCTAAGAGCATTTTCTTGTTTATTCTTTAATCCATATAGGTCAATAATTTTACCTATAATATTAAAAATGTCCACAATCTCATCTTTTGATCTTTCAGTAGATAGAACGCTAGATGCAATAATAAAATCTGCGCCCATATTTTTAGCAATATTAGATGGTAGATTATTAATGAGTCCACCATCGGCAAGCAATTTATCATAATCTTCAATAGGTCTAAAAACTGTGGGGATAGATGTAGATATTCTTAATGCTTTAGCGATGGATCCCTTATCATAAATAATTTCTTTCCCACTTATAATGTCTGTTGCATTACACCTAAATGGGATTAATAAATTATCATAATTTTCTACATTAGAATAATTATGGAATAATCCAAGAAGGTGCTCATAGGAATATTGCCCATTTGATAAAGATATAGGGGATGTTGGTTTTAATCCATCTAGTCCAAATGTAAGATGAAATTTTCCTGCATCTAATTTTTGAAAATAATATAGTTCATCTCTTCCTGTGGATTGTCCAAATATTCTATCCCAATTAGCTTCAACACCTATTTTATCTATTTCTTCAGGAGAATGTCCTGTTGCGTACAGTGCTGCAGAAATAGCTCCAATAGATGAGCCAACAACAAAATCAATTGGAATATTTAAGGAATCAATCATTGATAATGTCCCTAAATGCCCAAAACCTTTGATACCACCACCAGATAAAACCAGGCCAATTTTTGTATCTTGATTATTATTTGAAAAGCAGAAAGATACAATAAATAATAATAAAGAAATTCTTGTAACAATCTTTTTCATAAAAATATTTACTAGAGTCTATTGAATTGTATAAATTAGCCATTAGTATATGTAATAAACAATCTATAAAGAAAGAGGGTTCCTTGGATTTACAAAATAAAATAAAAAAAGATATCTCAGATAATAAAGTTATGCTTTATATGAAGGGAACAAAAGAAATGCCAATGTGTGGTTTTTCATCTACTGTTGTTAATATTCTAAATATGCATAATGTCGATTATAAGGCAACCAATGTTTTAGAAGACCATAATATTAGACATGAATTATCTAAGGTTTCTAATTGGCCCACAATACCACAATTATTCTTTAACGGCGAATTCATTGGTGGATGTGATATTGCTGTTGAATTACATAATTCAGGTGAGTTAGAAAATCTTCTCAAAAAATAATTTACTTTAATATTTTTATCACTTTTTCTAGGTGATTGATAAAAAAATCAATTTCTTCTTTAGTATTATAGGCAAAAAGACTTATTCTATTTGTGTAGTTAGTTTTTAAGCTTTGCATAAGTAGCTGCGCACAATGATGGCCTGCTCTGATACAAATATCTTTTCCATCAAGTAATTTCGCAATATCATAAGGGTGACAGCCTTTAATATTAAATGATATAATTGGACCAGAATTATTATGATTGCCCAAAATATTCATATCTTCAATATTATTTAGTTTTAATAATAGATAATTAAGAAGCTCTTTTTCATAAATATTAATATTTTTTAGGCCTAATTTTTTTATATAAGTAATACTTTTAGATAGACCTATGACTTGTGCTATATTAGGAGTTCCTGCTTCAAACTTCCATGGTGGATCATTCCATGTTGCTTTATATTTATTAACTTCTTTAATCATTTGTCCTCCACGTAAAAATGGATCCAACATATTTAAATATTTTTCTTTAATATATAATATCCCAACTCCTGTAGGACCCATAATTTTATGACCAGAAAAAACTAAAAAATCGCAGTCTAATTTTTTAACATCTATTGTTTTATGAGATATACTTTGTGCGGCATCAATTAAGGTAAAAATATTATTTTGTTTTGCTAAAGAAATAATTTTATCAATTGGATTAATGATTCCTAAAACATTTGACATATGAATAATAGATATAAGTTTTGTCTTTTTTGTAATTAAAGATTCTAACTTATCTATATCTAATTCTCCTGTATCATCTATAGGAATAAATTTAATAGATATATTATTTTCTTGAAGCATTTGCCAGGGGATAATATTACTATGATGCTCCATTTCTGAAATTATAATTTCATCGCCATCTTTAAGTATCGAACCAAGACTGTACGCAACTAAGTTGATTGATTCTGTTGTTCCTTTTGTAAAAACTATTTCAT
>CAYVTK010000028.1:0-7654 GCA_964454465.1 uncultured bacterium
GAAGGATCGCATTCGATAGATCCTTCATCTCTCATTGTATTACCTGGACCATCACAAACAACACATTCATCATATTCTGCTGAACCTCCACAATCACCAGCACAATCTTCTACAGCATCACCATCACATTCACCTGCACAATCATATTCACCACTAGGACAATCAGCATCATAGTATCCAAACCCTGCATCATTTCCTGCAGAATCTGATATAACAATGCCTGATAATCCTGTTGCTTCACCATCAAGTGCAAGAGTCGTTAATGAACCACATCCTGCTGGGATTGTTGCTCCTGTAAATGAAAATCCAAGAACAACACTACCGCCTGTTGATACAGTGAAGCCTGCAGCAGCTGCATCACCACCAGATGCACCACTTGCTGTTGTACCATCTATATTAAATTGAAAACCTGCTATATCAATATTAGAATTATACCATACATCACTATCCATCAAATATAAATTATTTTCTGGTAAATCACATGGATCCACAATATCATCACCACCTCCACCACCATCATCTGAACCATCATAATATTCAAAAGGAACTGAATTTGCATCTGAATCAGAAACGGTAATATTGCTTAAACCAGTAGCTTCACCATTAAGAGTTAAATTTGTTAGTGTTCCACAACCTGATGAGATTGTTGCTCCTGAAAATGAAAATCCAAGAACAGTTGAACCTCCTGCAGATACTGTGAAGCCTGCTGCTGCTGCATCACCACCAGATGCACCACCTACAGTTGTTCCATCAACGTTAAATTGAAATCCTGCCATGTCTTCAGTAGAATGATATAGTACTGCGCCATCTGATGAAAGATGGAGTGTATTCGCTGGCATGCTACAAGCATCACCATCCCAATCACCACCACCACTTGGACAGTCTGATTCATCGCAAACCATTGATCCATCATCACACATTGTATAACCAGCACCATCACAAACGCCACATTCATCAACTACAGCATCACCGCCACATTCGCCTGCACAGTCCTCTACGTTACCATTACAGTCACATGCGCCATCAGCAATACCATCACCATCACATTCGCCACATTCATCAACTACAGCATCACCGCCACATTCACCTGCACAGTCTTCTACGGCATCACCATCACACACACCTGCACAGTCATATACGCCGCTTGGGCAATCATCACCACTATCTGAGCCATCATAATATTCGAAAGGAACTGAATTAGCATTTGAGTCAGAAATAGTAAGATTACTTAAACCTGTTGCTGTGCCACTAAGAGTTAAATTTGTTAATGTTCCGCAGCCCGCTGGAACTGTTGCTCCTGAGAATGAAAACCCAAGAACAGTTGAACCACCTGCAGATACTGTAAAACCTGCTGCTGCTGCATCGCCGCCAGATGCACCACTTGCTGTTGCACCATCCACTGTAAACTGGAATCCAGCTATATCTGCAGTAGAATGATATAGTACTGCGCTATCTGCTGATAGATGAAGGGTATTAGCTGGCATGCTACATGCATCACCATCCCAATCACCACCACTACCACCATCATCTTCCCAATAAGTAAAAGGAACAGATTGAGCGTCCGAATCAGAAACAGTAATATTACTTAAACCTGTTGCTGTGCCACTAAGAGTTAAATTTGTTAATGTTCCGCAGCCCGCTGGAACTGTTGCTCCTGAGAATGAAAACCCAAGAACAGTTGAACCACCTGCAGATACTGTAAAACCTGCTGCTGCTGCATCGCCGCCAGATGCACCACTTGCTGTTGCACCATCCACTGTAAACTGGAATCCAGCTATACCTACATCTGAATTGTATAGAACAGCCCCATCAGAGGTCAAAAATAGTTCATTAGTGTCTAATTCACATCCATCAGTTGGATCTGCAAATACTAGACTAGTTAAAAACAAAGTTGAGATAAGTGTTGTTATAAACACTTTATAATTTCGATTAAACATTATCGATTCCTTTCTTATTCATTTTTTCCAAAATAATTTTTTCGCACGTTAAACTTGCCTAATTCAGCCATCATTATCATAACAATATTTTGTGTCAACTTGTTACAAATAAGGCAAGGCACGGAATTTACATAATTATTACTAAATACAGAAGTTTTTTTTTAAGAAGGAAAAATTACTAAGATTCAATGATTTGCCAGCCTTCTTTTAAGAGAGACTCTGCTTTTTTGAATTTAATGGTCTTTGTTTCGTTGCCTTTTTTAATTACAATTTTATCATTTCTACCTATTTTCTTATCTACAACAATAGGTTGCTTTTTTTGATTTGGAATAATAGGCTTACTTTGATTCATAAATGGGGGAGCACCTTGCTGTTGAAGAGGAGATTCTGGTTTAGGAGCATTAAGTGCGGCTAAAATATTTTGATCTTTCTTTGTTTGAATATTTTTAGCCTGCTGTGTATGATGCATTGCCCCTTGTCCTAAACTTGAAAGATCTGTTCTAAATATTCTTTTTAAGGTTTGAGTATTTGTGCTCTTCATCATAGATTCAAACATGGCAAAACCTTCATGTTTATATTCTACAAGTGGATTTTTTTGCCCATATGCTCTTAATCCTATTCCTTCTCTTAATTGGTCCATCATATACAAATGATCCTGCCATTCCCGATCAATTGTTCTTAAAATTATAAACCTCTGAAATTGATCGAGTATTTTTTCATCAAAATTCTCCTGTTTAAAGTCTATGATTTTTGAAGTTCCTTCAATAAGCATATTTTTTAATTGATTTTTATTCTCTATTGATGAATTAATTTCAATATCTAAAGAATAGATGCTTAATATCTCATTTTTAAGAGATTCTAAATCCCAACTATCTATATTAGAGCCTGCGCAGAACTCGTCTATGGTATCATCAATATGTTCATCTATAATTTGATTTAATTCAATAGAAATATCCTCTTCATGCAAAGAAAAGTTTCGTCTATTATAGACAACATCTCTTTGATAATTCATAACATCATCATATTCAATAATATTTTTTCTTGATGCAAAATTCATTGCTTCTATCTTCTTTTGAGCACGCTCAATAGATTTTGTAATCATAGAGTGTGTAATAACTTCTCCTTCTTGAATACCAAGAGTATCCATAACTTTTGCTATTCTATCAGATCCAAATAAACGCATTAAATCATCTTCCAGGCTTAGATAAAACATAGAGTCTCCTTTGTCTCCTTGTCTTCCAGCCCTTCCTCTTAATTGCAAATCTATTCGTCTTGATTCATGACGGCCTGTACCTAGAATAAACAACCCTCCTAAATCCTTCACCCCTTCTCCAAGTTTAATATCTGTACCTCTTCCTGCCATATTGGTTGATATTGTAATTGAGTTTTTCAATCCAGCCCTAGCAACAATTTCTGCTTCTCTTTGATGCTGTTTAGCATTTAATACATTATGAGGTAATTTTGCAGTTTTTAACATTTTTGATAATGTTTCAGATTCTTCTACAGATGTCGTGCCAACAAGAATAGGCTGACCTTTATCATATAATTCATAAATTTTATCTATTATAGCCTTATACTTTTCTTTTTTTGTTTTATAAATTAAATCTTCATGATCAATTCGCTGTATAGATTGATTTGTTGGAATTTCAATAACATCCAAACTATAGATTTGCATAAATTCAGGAGCTTCTGTTAATGCAGTACCCGTCATTCCAGATAATTTTTCATACATACGAAAATAGTTTTGTATTGTAATCGTTGCAACTGTTTGCGTTTCTCTTTGAATAGCAACGTTCTCTTTAGCTTCAATTGCTTGATGCATTCCATCAGAAAATTGGCGTCCATGCATCACTCTTCCTGTATGCTGATCAACAATTAGAACTTTTCCATCTTGTACAATATACTCTACATCTTTTTCAAAAAGAGAGTATGCTCTTAAAAGTTGATTTATTGCATGGATTTTTTCACTTCTCTCAGAATGCAATGCTTGAATTTTTTCTTTTTCTAAGGCTATTTTATTTTTATCTGATGTTTTATCTTCAATATTATGAAAGGCTTCTCCCAAATCTGGGATAACAAAATTTTCAGGTTCTGATGGAGACAAAAATTCTCTGCCCTGATCTGATAAATCTATAATATTAGATTTTTCATCAATTGAAAAATAAAGCTCTTCATCAAGTTCATGTAATTTTTTTTCTCTAATATATTCACTTTCAACTTGGCCAATTAATTGCTTTATACCTTGCTTTTGATATAATGCTAATAATTTTTTATTTTTAGGCACACCTCTTTGAGCAAGAAGCATTCTTTTCCCTGCCTCCTTTTTATCAGTTTCTAATAAGTCTTCTATATCAGATAATAAATTATTTATATGAGATTTCTGTTTTCTAATAAGTCCCTCTATTGAAGACCTCCATTGCGTATATTGTTCATTTTTTTGTGATTCTATTTGTCCTGAAATAATAAGAGGAGTTCTAGCTTCATCAATAAGCACAGAATCAACTTCATCAACGATTGCAAATGCATGTCCTCTTTGAACTTGATTTTCCACATTAGCAGCCATATTGTCTCTCAAATAATCGAACCCAAATTGACTATTTGTTCCATATGTAATATCTTTATTATACATTTGTTTGCTTGTCTGGCTATCCATCTGATTTAAAATACATCCTACAGACAAACCTAGAAAATCATACAGTATACCCATCCATTGGCTATCTCGTTCAGCAAGATAGTCATTCACAGTAATAACGTGTAATCCTCTACCTGTGATAGCATTTAATATAATTGCAAGAGTTGAAACTAAAGTTTTACCTTCTCCTGTTTTCATTTCTGCAATTTTTCCTTGATGTAATACAACACCTCCAATTAATTGAACATCATAGGGAATCATATTCCATTCAACTTCTTGGCCCATAACCATATATTTTTCTTTACATAGTCTTCTACAAGCATCTTTAACAATTGCAAAAACATTAATCATGCAATCATCAAGGAATTTTTTTTCTAATTCATATAGCTTATTATCAATTTCCTCACTATCTAGATTCTGTTCATGAAGTTTTGCTTTATTATCTTTAATTAATTCTGAAAAGTCAGACTTAATTTTTAAAAATTTATCCTTTAAATCTTTATCACTTAAAGTAGTTAAAGATTTATACTCATTATTGACTTGTTCTACATAAGGTAATAAAATTTTTAAATCCTTATCAGCTTTATTCCCGAAAACTTTACCTATAACTTTAGAAAAAATAGACATTATGATTTTTTTGATTTCATGTGATTAATATAAACTTCATTATATATTGCATCTAATATCCCATTGACAAAATTGCTACTATCTTTTGTACTAAACACTTTAGCTATTTCAACCCCTTCCACAATTGAAACTTTAGGTGGGACATCATCTATAAATAACATTTCTGCAGCAGACATTCTTAAAATTAGTTTATCAATTATTGCAAGTCTTGAAATATCCCAATTTTTTAACCGTTCTTTTATAATTGAATCAATGTAATCCTTATTTTCAATTGAGGAAAGATATAACTGTTGTGAAAATTCAAGTTGAGATGATGATAAATTTCCATAATCTTCACCAAAATCATTTTGAAAATGATGCATAAAAACAGGTGAATCTATTTTATTATTTTTCTTATAAATTAAAATATCTTGATCTCCAGAAATCTCATATGCATAGATAGCCTGAAGAGAAATATATCGTGATATTCTTTTTTCTTCTTTATTCATATTTTAAAAAGCTATTTTAATAAATGTCGTGCTATTACTAACCTTTGTATTTCAGATGTCCCCTCATAAATCTGAGTAATTTTTGCATCTCTCATTAAACGTTCTACACCTGTTTCTTGCATATAACCATAACCACCATGAATCTGAACACATTCTGTTGAAGCTCTCATTGCAACCTCTGATGCATAAACTTTAGCCATAGATGCCATATATCCATAATCTTCTTTTAAATCTTTTAACCATGCAGCTTTATGAATTAATAATCTAGCTGTTTCAATTTCTATTGCCATATTTGCAAGTTTATTTTGGATAGCCTGGTTTGAAGATATAGGCTTCCCAAATTGCTCTCTTTCTTTAGAGTATGAGATAGAATAATCTAGTGAAGATTGGGCTATCCCAAGTGCCTGTGAAGCTATTCCAATACGTCCTCCATCTAATGTACTAAGAGCAATTTTAAATCCTTCGCCTTCATTACCAATTAGGTTCTCTACTGGAATTTTTACATTATTAAAATAAAGTTCTGTTGTATCAGATGATTTTATTCCTAGTTTATCCTCAGGTTTACCTATTTCAAAACCTTCATATTTTTTATCTACAATAAAACATGAAATACCTTTATGTCCCACCCCTTTTTCTGTAACTGCAAAAACTAAGACATAATCAGAATGCAAACCATTAGTTACCCAATTCTTTGTTCCATTTAATATATAATAATTTCCATCTTTTTTAGCAAATGCTAACATATTTGATGCATCAGACCCAGATTGCGGCTCTGATAACGAAAATGCACCAAGTTTTTCTCCTGTTGCTAGCTGTTTTAAATATTTTTCCTTTATAGAATCATCAGCATATTTCTCAAGTAAATAACATACCAAAGAATTATTAACAGACATAATTACAGATACAGAGGCGTCAGCTTTTGCGATTTCTTCCATAGCAAGCGCATATGAAATCGTATCCATACCACTACCATTCCATTTTGGAGAGACCATAATTCCCATAAATCCTAATTCAGACATTTTTTTAACTTGTTCAGATGGCCAAATTTTATTAGCATCTCTATCAATAGCGCCAGGAACAAGCTCATTAAAAGCAAAATCTCTAGCTGTTTTTTGGATTAATTTTTGTTCTTCAGTTAAATTAAAATTCATTATTTATATTTATAAAATCCTTCTCCAGATTTCACTCCTAATTTATTATCCTTAACCATCTTTTCCAATATAGGACACACTTTATATTTTTTATTTTTAAATCCTTTATATAATACATTCATAATAGAAACACATACATCAATTCCTATTAAATCAGCTAATTTCAAAGGTCCCATTGGATGCCCCATCCCAAGTTTCATAATACCATCTATTGCCTCAGGACTAGCAACATTTTCCATATATGTAAATGCTGCTTCATTAATCATTGGCATCAATATTCTATTAGAAACAAATCCTGGAGAATCATTGCATTCTATAGGAATTTTGTTTATAGATTCTACATAATCTAAACTTTTTTTAATAGTTGAGTTGCTTGTTTTATCACCTTTAATAATTTCAACTAATTTCATAATAGGCACAGGGTTCATAAAATGCATCCCTATAACATTTTGAGGAGCTTTTGTACTTTTTGCGATATTATTAATAGATATTGAAGATGTATTTGTTGCAAGAATGCAATTAGATGATGTTAATTGATCTATATGAGAAAAAACAGTTTTTTTTATTTTCAGATCTTCCTTAACTGCCTCAATTACAAGATTTGATGATGCGATATTTTCAATATTACTTGTAAATGATATTTTATCATAAGCTATTTTTGCATCATCCTCATTTATAATATTTTTTTTGATTTGTCTATCTAAGTTTTTACTTATAATTAATTTTGCTTTATTTAAAATAGAATCACTTAGATCAGCAAGAAAAACTTGAGTTACTTTAGGACACATTGAAAAAACATGAGCTATGCCATTACCCATT
>CAYVTK010000029.1:0-7577 GCA_964454465.1 uncultured bacterium
TTGGAATGACTGTAGATGCAAACATTATTATTTTTGAACGTATTAGAGAAGAATTGAAAATAAGTAGTAGTATTAAATCTGCAATTCATACAGGTTATAATAGAGCCTTTATTACAATTTTGGATGCTAATGTTACAACGCTAATTACTGCATGTGTGTTATCATTTATTGGATCTGGACCTATTAAAGGATTTGCAACTACATTAAGCGTGGGTATAATTTGTTCTATGTTTACAGCAATTTTTATTACTAAAACTATTTTTCTCACATTTACTGATTATATTAAAATCAAAAAACTGAGCATATAATAAATTGTTATGAAATTATTTAAACATACCTTATCCATTAATTTTTTAAACCACTCTTTTATAACAAGTATATTATCTTCTGTATGTATCCTTAGTGCAATTTTAATCCTTATTTTTAAAGGATTGAATTTAACAATTGAGTTTACCGGGGGAACTACACTTAATATTCTCGTTCCAAAGGTAGAAGTTAGTAAATTTCGTTTAGATACTCAAAAAGCCTTAGAAGATAATTTGCAAATTGTTGAAGTCAATTCAGACAATAATAAATCTAATTTTTTATTAAGAATGAAATTTATTGAAAATGAACAAATCATTATAAATAATTTAAAAATGATATATCCAGCATTAGAAATTAAAGGAATTGACTCGTTTGGACCAAAGCTAGGTTCTGAGTTGCAATCTAATGCAAGAAATGCAATTTTGATTGCTTTGCTTTTAATATCAATTTATATTGCACTACGCTTCGATCGCTATTATGCTCTTGGTAGCGTTGCCGCTTTAATTCATGATGTTTTAATTACCTTAGGTGTTTTATCTATTCTAAATATAGAAATTGGCATTAGTATTATTGCAGCTTTACTAACCATTGTAGGATATTCTTTAAATGATACAATTGTTGTGTATGATCGCATTCGAGAAAATACAGCTAAATTAATTAATGATAACAAAAAATCCATTATTAATCGCTCCTTAAATGAAACACTTAATAGAACGGTTATCACATCCTTTACAACACTGGTTGTTGTAATTATATTATTTTTATATGGAGGTATAGTATTGCAATCATTTGCAGTCACATTAATTATAGGAATTTTTATAGGAACATATTCTTCAATTTATATTGCGAGCCCAATTATGTTTTATTTTGAAGAAAAATATCCTATTCCAGAATTTATAGATGAGGAGGTTTAAGTATTATGTCAGTTGATGCTATTGTAGGAGGCCAATGGGGAGATGAAGGAAAAGGTAAAATTGTAGATTTATTAAGTAAAAATGTTAATATTGTTGCAAGATATCAAGGTGGTGCAAATGCAGGACATACAGTATATCATAATGATAAAAAAGTGGTATTACATCAAATTCCAACTGGAGCATTAAGAGAAAATTGCATTTGCATTTTAGGCAATGGAATGGTTATAGATCCTACAGGCATATTAGAAGAAATTAATATCCTTAAAAAAATGAATATTATTATTAAAAATAGAATTTTAATTGATTACTATGCACATATTGTTACACCTATACATAAATGTATTGATAGAACAAATGAACAACGTACAGATAATAAAATTGGAACAACATGCAAAGGCATAGGGCCGACCTATACTGATAAATATAATAGAATTGGAATTAGAGCAATTGATTTATTGTCAAATCATAGCTTACAGGAAAAAATTGAATCACGTTTAGAGTTAGCAATACAAAAAAAACAAATTAACTTAGAAGATGTCCCGGTTCTTAGAGAAGAATTAAATATATTTTATAATGCCTGTGAAATTATATCAGAATATATACAAGATACATTTAATTATTTACATGGAGATATGAGTACTAATATGCTGATTGAGGGGGCTCAAGGTACTATGTTAGATATTGACCATGGTACATATCCATATGTTACTTCATCTAATTGTTCATCTGGAGGCATCAGTATAGGCCTTGGTATTCCTGGAACAAAATTACAAAATGTGATTGGGATTTTTAAAGCTTATACGACACGTGTTGGAGGCGGTCCATTCCCAACAGAATTATTTGATCAAGATGGCAAGATATTAGGAGATATTGGTAAAGAATTTGGAGCAACCACAGGTAGACCAAGGCGTTGTGGATGGTTTGATTTGGTCGCTGCAAAGTATAGTGCAAAAGTTAATGGTTTGACTCACATTGCACTAACAAAATTAGATGTGCTAGATAGTTTTGATACAATTAAAGTTTGTACAGCATACGATGTTAATGGAAAAATTGTTAAAAATTTAACTCAAGCATTAAATAATCTGGAAAATGTTAAGCCTATTTATGAGCAATTTCCTGGTTGGAACTCAGAAATTAAAAATTGCACTGATTTTAATACTTTACCTAGTAATACAAAATCTTATATTGAATATTTAGAAACTAAGATAGGTGTCCCAATATCAATTATTTCTATTGGGCCTAAACGACATCAAATTATTAATCGTAATTAATTGATATGCAAATTTATAATAGTTTATTAACTTTAAAATATGTCTAAAACATTTTTAATAATCATTATGCTTATTTGTGGAGTTGTATTTTCTGATCCATTTGAACCTCTTGACATTAATTTTTTAAAAAAAAACAAACAGCAATATACTGCCCCTGTAACAGCTACAACCCCATCGACTAAGAAAAAAGGAAATTTACCATCTTACGATACCGTAGTTAAAGATTTAGAAATTATTCAAGGTCTCTTTGGGTTATATTGGAATCAAGAAGAAAATAAGTTTATTATGAGTATTTACCCTGATCAATTGGATATGGTGTATTTGGCTAATTTAACTAGGAAATCAGGTGATGGCATGTATTATGATTCAGGCTCTATGTTATGGGAATTTCCATTTATTTTTCATCGTCTTGCCAATACGATACAGTTAGTACATATTAATACAGATTTTAGAGCAGATAAAACTTCTGCAATTCATAGATCTATTGAAAATAATCTTTCAAATTCTATTTTTGCAACAGCTAAGGTTATATCTGCTCCACATGAAGAAACAGGAGCTATTCTAATTGATGCTAATGAAATGTTTGTGAGGGATATTAGTTATGTTTCACAGCACCGCAAAGGTCAATATCGTTTTGATAAAAATAACAGCTATGCAAGTGATTTACAATCGTATCCTCAAAATACTGAGATAGAAATCACAGCACATTTTATTAGCCCTAAATGGACAAACTCATTTACTTTGCCTAATTCACATAGCATGACACATGTTTATCATATTAGCTTATCTTCTATCCCCGATTCAAATTTTTCTCCTAGAGTTGCAGATGATAGAGTGGGATATTTTTCTACCATTTATCAAGATTACACCTCAACATTACGTGAAACACCTTATATCAGATATATTAATCGCTGGAATTTAGAAAAAAAATATCCTGAAAAAGTATTATCAGAACCTATTGAGCCAATTGTTTTTTGGTTAGAAAATACAATTCCTGTAGAATTTAGATCTGCTGTTACAGAAGGTGTTCTTGCATGGAATATAGCATTTGAAAAAATTGGTTTTAAAAATGCTATAGTTGCAAAACAAATGCCAGATGATGCAACATGGCATCCTGGTGATGCGCGATATAATACTATTAGATGGATTGTACAACCTGGAGCAGGATATGCGGTTGGACCCTCTAGAGCTAATCCATATACAGGAGAATTATATGATGCAGATATTAGAATTAGTGCAGATTTTACTCGTGCTTTTTATAGAGAATTTGATGAATTTGTTAGTCCAGTAATTGATGATAATCCAGCGGCTTTATGGGAAGAAGAAAATCAACATAATTATCATAAATGTGAGTATGCAGAAAATTTACAAAATCAAATGATTTTATCTTGGCATTCATTAATTAGCCAAGATTATATAAAAGATAATCCTTCAAATTTAAGAGAATACGTACATAATGGATTAGTTGATTTAGTGCTACATGAAGTAGGGCATACATTAGGTCTACGTCATAATTTCAAAGCGAGTTCAATTTTTACTATTGAAGAATTAAGTGATCCTGATTTTACAGATGAAATGGGTATTAGTGGATCAGTTATGGATTATCATCCTGTATCTTTACTTGATAATGGTAATACAATGTTTCAAACTAAGCCTGGACCTTATGATGAATGGGCTATTGCATATGGTTATACAGTATGTCCACATTCAGATGAAGCATATTGTCTTGAATCAATAGCAAATCAATCGAATAACCCTTTATTTACATATGGAACAGATGAAGATGCATTTGGATTGTCCTCTAAAGGAATAGATCCTCTATGTAATACATGGGATATGGGAGGCGATCCTATATTATATTATTCTAGACAACTTGATTTAGTAGAAAAATTATGGGACAATATATTAGATAATTTTGAAAAGAAGGGCAACCGTTTCCAAAAAATCAGAAGTGTTTTTTCTCAAGGTATTTGGGAATATTACTCTGCATCAAGAACTGCAGCTAAATTTATTGGTGGCATATATTTTTCAAGAAATCATATAGGTGATCCAGGTCAGAAAGATCCATTAATTGTAGTTTCTGGTGATAAACAAAGAGAAGCTTTAGATTTTATTAATAATAAAATATTTAATAAAAATGCATTTCAATTTGATCAAAATATATTAAATAAATTGTCTCCAGAGCGTTATGATGATTTTACGGATTATGTATGGCGACTTGATCGTATTGATTATCCTATTCATACAGTAATTAAAAGAATTCAAGGTGTTGCTTTATATTCTATTTTTAATCCTAGACGGATTTTAAGATTACAGGATAATGAATTAAGATATACAGGCGATGATCAATTTACAGTATCAGAACTATTTAATACTATAAATTCATATTTATGGGAAGAATTGAGTACGGCTGAAAACATTAATAGTTATAGGAGAGAATTACAAAAATCTCATATTACTTTATTAAGAACTATCATGACAGATATACACAACTATACAGGTTTTCCTAATGATGCTAAAACATTAGCTCGTTCAAATCTTAAAAGTACATTAAAAAGTATTTACTATGCCCTATCAACCTCTAGCTTAGACCAATATACCCGAGTACATCTTGAGAGCTGTTCTGAAGATATAGAATCTATTTTAGAGGCACAAATTAACTTAAATTAATTTTTAATTATTTAATCAGATATTATTAGCAGACTCAATAATATCGTAAATTATATTATGAATAATATGATTATTATTTTAGGACCAACTGCTTCAGGTAAAACTAAACTTGCTGTTCATATTGCTTCACAATTTAATGGTGAAATTATATCTGCAGATTCCAGGCAAATTTATAAAGGTATGGATATTGGAACAGGTAAAGACTTAGAAGAATATCGTATAAATAATAATATTATTAATTATCATTTAATTGATATCTTAAAACCAACAGAAGATTATAGCGTATTTCAATTTAAAAATGATTGTCAAAATGCTATTCAAGAAATACAATCACGAAAAAAAAATCCAATTATATGTGGAGGAACCGGATTATATATTGAATCAATTTTATTAGATTATAAAATTTCAAACACAAAGCCTAATTATGATTTAAGAAAAAAACTAGAGAAGCAAACAATTGAACAATTAGCTGCATATTTATTAAAATTAAATCCTAATGAATTTAAAAAAGAGTATCATATTTCTAAGAGGCGATTGATTCGTTCAATTGAAATTTTGGAAGATTGTAATGAAATTAATATGAATAATCTTGGGAAAAGTATTTTGAATAATACTTGTGTAATTGGTATAAAAACGGATAGATCAACTATTTTAGAATCAATTACAAAAAGATTACATACTAGATTAGAAGAAGGTATGGTTGAAGAAGTAGAAAATTTAATTAAAGGAGGTTTAGACTAGCAATGACTAAATTATTTTGGATTAGAATATAAGTTTATAGGTCAATATTTATCTAAAGTAATTGATTATAACACAATGATTGAATTGCTTAATATCGGAATTAATAAATTTTCAAAGCGACAAATGACATTTTTTAGAAGGATGGAAAAAAGAAATATTCAAATTCATTGGTTTAGTCAAAATGAAAGAAAAAAAATTGAATCATTAATTAATACATTCCTGGACTATTAGTAAGTGAAGTTTTCTTATACATTAGATAAATATTATAAAAAAAGAATTTTCCAGGATTTTATTAAACCACACAAGATACCTGTAAAAAATATATATAAATATTTTTTTATTATCCCATCTTATGCGGAAAAATTATATATTAACCAGACTTTGGATTCTATTAATCAGCAGGATAAAAAACTATTAAATGATACACTAGTTATTATTGTTATTAATAATGCTCAAGATGCTAGTGAACCAATCAAACAAAATAACTATGCTACATATCATAAATTAATTAATTTAAATTACCGATTTGAATTTATTGTTATAGATTGTTTTTCTAAACAGTGTGCCCTACCTAAAAAAACTGCAGGTGTCGGTTTAGCAAGAAAAATTGGCATGGATTACTGTATTAAATTTTCTGAAGTTGATAGTTTATTTTTCTCTCTTGATGCAGATACATTAATTAATAGCAATTATCTTAAAATTATTATTAATGAATATAATAAGGCAAAATTTGAGACAGCTGTTATTAATTTTAAGCATCAAAAAAATGATGACCCCAAAATACAAAAAGCAATTATAGCATATGAAAATCTATTAAAGGATATTGCGCAGAACATTAAAAATTCTGGTTCTCCTTATGGATTTGTAAGCATCGGATCTGCAATAGTTTGCACAATGAGAGCATATGTTTCCATTGGAGGGATTCCACCTAAAAAGGCAACAGAAGATTTTTATTTTTTACAAAAGCTTGCAAAATATCAGGCAATATATAATATTAATGATATTTTAGTTTACCCTTCATCTAGAGCGGAACAACGAGTTTATCTGGGTACTGGTTTTAGAATGAAAAATATAGAAAAGAATATTCTATTTGATGATTTATATATTAAGCCCAAAGCCTATAAAAATTTGCAAATTCTATATCGAACAATTGAATCTAAGTGGAATTGTGACAGCAAAGAAATTATGTCCTGTCTTGTAAAAAATAATAGTAAATTATACCAATATTTAGAAATAAATAATTTCACAAGAGTATTTGAAAGTATTCAAAAAAACTCAATAGATAAAAAACAATTATTAAACCAGTTTCATAGGTGGTTTGATAATTTGAAAATTTATAAATTTTTAAAATTATATGGCAACTAAAATAGAATATCTAGATGGTAAAAGGCTCTATGGTACAATTGGTCTTGGAATTAAAAATTTAATTGTACATCAAAAAACATTAGATGAAATTAATGTTTTTCCTGTTCCAGATGGAGATACAGGAACTAATATGGTTTTTACGTTAATGCCTATCATAACGGATCTTAAAGATATAATTCCTGAAAGAGCAGATGAAGCCATGTTATTGATTGCAAATACAGCACTAGAATCAGCGCGTGGGAATTCTGGAACTATTATTGCACAATTTTATTATGGCTTGAGTAAGTCATTTCGGGGTTTGGAGAATATT
>CAYVTK010000030.1:0-7538 GCA_964454465.1 uncultured bacterium
GTAAAAACATAATATATCTTAATCTTATTCATTATTTAACTACAGCAAATTTTCCTGTCATAAGAATCATTCCTGAATTCCCTTGATTTTGCCATGCATAAGGTTTATTAATATCCTTTCCAAATTTTGGAGTTAGGATTTGATAAGAATAAAAATCAGGGTGCATAATTTGATATATATACAATCCAGGAGCAATATGAACGCCATGTTTATTTTTCAGATCCCATGAGTATTCCCCATCTATTTCACCATCATGTTCTAAAATATTAACAAATTCTCCAGAGACCGTGTAAATCGTAATTGTACACTGTTCTGGAAGATGCGTAAATCGTATACCATCTGTACTTTGGTTAGAATAAACCATATATGGGTTTGGAACAACTTTTGGGCTTAATGGAATTGATGATTGAGTATCCCCATCATCCTCTAAGGTAATAGATTGCCCCAAAAGAGACATATCTGCAATCCAATAATCTTCATCAACATAATTTTTAACTGTATTTAAGGTAAGGATATCACCTGCATCCCATGGATAAACAGCAATCCAAGGATTATTGTTTTTCCCGGTATCATCATTATAATCCCATTCATTTGGTTCATATGATGAATCTTCTACACCTTCAGTAGCACGCCATAACATCCCTTCATGATAAACACAATCACCAACCTCATAGCTTTCTGCATCGCTATAATTATAATCGTAATCACTGCAAGGATTATAACCGCTATAAACTAATTGATCAATCTGGTAACTAATTAATAATTCATAAGTTTTTTCAGCGGACCATTCAACATTATCTTCTAAACCTATTAACACAGAATCTTGCTGGAAAAATAGAGCCTCTCCAGGCTGCCACATACAATCTCCATCACCAGGGATAGGTCCTTGCCACCATGGAGGAGGATTTCCATCAAATATACCACCATCATCATGTTTAAGAGTTACATATTTCCCCGTTGTCTTATTTTTTATTCTAAAAGGTAATTGGGCGCCAATCATACCATTATTAGGGCAGGCAGCTCCAGGCTGAAGTGATTCAGATAAACCATTTGCACCGAGTTCTATTTCATAATCATAACATGGTTTTTTCAAAAATGAACTATAAAATCTTAGTTCAATATTTCCACCATTAAAATCATCTGACAGGATTTCATCTACAAGATAGTTATCTGGAGTTCCTAAGTCTATATGTGAAGATAAGGCTTCATCTAATTCAACAACTTTATCTGAAGGTTCGCTAGCAATAGCATTATCAAATCTAAATATTGCACCATAAATCTTATCTGTAAAATTTTCTTCAGAATCATCATCATCAGATGGTAATATCATGAAACAGTCATCTGCAAATCCACCCATTCCATCTAAATAATCTGGTCTTAAAATACAGTCTTCACTATTTTTCCATATTCCGGGGATAGGCGCACCAAGACAATCTGCCTCATTATCATAATGATAACCCAAACAATAGGAATATTCAGGACACGAATCAGAAGAATAAATAATATCAATACCAGGCAGACCTTCATAATCTGAAATGTTTTCATTGCCATCGGCATCATAAACTCCATTATGATTTAAATCTAAGAAATAAGTTGCACCATTTTTCTTAATAGATTCATACTGTTTTTTTACATTAGAACATATATTATTTTCCCAAACACATTCTTCTGTATTATCACATATATCTGAATCTGAAATTGATTTACAGTCTACATCATAAACTGGGACATAATATGGCCTAAAACCTTCTTCTTGTTCAGGCATAACAGGAAAAGCATATAAACAAGCATTTTCTGTTGCATGGCCTTCAAATGTTTCTACTGTTGAATTTGCCTGTATTTCAAATTTGACTAGAGATTTCGACAATTCATCTAAATTAACAATCTCATATTTTTTAGTTCCATTACCAATAGCCCTACAGTCAGGAGAGACAAAATCATCTATATCACTATTAAGAGGAAATTCAATATCAGAAGCATCAGAGCCTCCTGTTGCGATTATATAATTATGATCAGAATCAGAATTTCCAAGAGTAGATTCAAGGCTTTGATACCCTTGTTTAATATCATCATCCATGCCAATATAATAACCATCAGGATTAGTAGATGGCCAAATATCTTTAATTTGAGCAATACCTAAATACCCAGGTGTCCAGGTTGACTCATTCTCCAAGCAGTCAGTCTCATTATCATAATTAGGATCAGAACAGTTATGGCCTTTAATTATATCTTTATAATCATTAGGGACATCAAGGATATAAACATATACGTTATCTCTAATCTCAGACTTTTCAATAGTATAATCAAGACGATTAAGTATGTATTCCTTTGCAGGCATAACCTGATTAAAGGTATGATCTTCATCTGTAGTCCATTCACCTGTCAAATCATCATACGAGCCACTTTCTCTATTTATCGGCTTTAATCCTCTATCATACGCTGTAATCGTATAAGTGTAATCTATACCATCGATAACATTTGTATCCACAAATGTATTTACAAGTCCAGAATTCTCCCCCATATCAAACCATAATTGATAAGGATCAAAACCAGAAATATCTCCATCTTCTCCTCTGATTTCTTTTCCTAAACTTCCATCACAAATCTCACCATTTTCATTAATATCACTTGCAGTATACAGACAATAATTAATATCATTTTCTTCACTATAATCAAATATTTTATATGGCTTCCAACCTAAAAAATCGCCATTATAAGATAGCAACATATCTTCTTCTTTACCCCAAGTTTCACCATAATCAGTACTCTTATATAATCTATAGCCTTGAAAATCTGCATAATGTGTCAAGCTATCAATACTCTCATCTTCCGAAATACTATTCCAATAAAGCATGATTTGACCATCTCTAGGTCTTGCATCCAATGCAGGGGAAATTGGAGTTGAAGGTCTAGCTATAGTGACAATAAGATTATCAGAATAATTATTTTCAATGCCATCTATAGTATTAATAACATTGAATGTAAATGACAATGTTATTTCTTGACCATGGCTAACATCTGGAGCTTGAAATTGTGCTTTAATATTATCATTATTTATAATGTTAATATCGTCATTCCAGTGTTCTATTACATCAGTCCAACTTCCATTATCTAATATACACTCATATTCATTATCATGTTCTGATTTTGAACATGGATAGCATACATCATTCTCAAAAGTACCTTGATTATAAAAACAACAATCTTGCTTTGTTTGCGACACTCCATTGAACATGGATTTGATATCCACTGATAAGTTAATGTACCCTTATCAGTCAAATCATATGTTCCAATCCAAGAATTATCATTATTAATACAATCTAAAACTCTACCATATTTTTTATCATCACAATATCCAGCTCCATCTAGAGTAATAAAACTTGGACGGTCATCAACAACATTAGATCCTGCAGCCCTAAAATCTGGGCCCGCATTAACTATAGGTTCTTCATCTTGAATAATCTCAACTTCAACAGTTGCAATTTCTGATATATGTCCATCAGGGTCTGTTACCTGTAATTCAAATTCTAATATTTCTGAGCTATTAGAAGCGGTAAATGTTGGATTAACTGCATTTAAATCCATAGCTACAGGATTCCCAGATTTTTGTGTCCATGTAAATACATAATCAGTTAAAGGTTCTGAAACATAATTAGAATAATAGGCTATAATTTTTCTTCCAGATTCCTCCCAAATATCACCTGTATCTCCTGAAGTATCCCATGAACCAAGGCTCACTTCAGCCTCTTGATTATCATAGGATAAATAGCCCATTAAAGAGACTTCGTTTCCAGCTACAACTTCAAAATCATAACCTGCATGCGCCACAGGATATGTAGCAATAGCAGTAACAGTATATTCTGTTTGATCTGAGTTATTACCGTTAACATCTTCAGTTTCAAAAACAATACCAATCTCAGTATCTTTTTGAAGATGAATTGGAAGTTCTAGATATGCAATATGAGAATCATAACTGCATGTATTTGCGCAATCTCCATCATCAAAACAAGGAGAACGGTCTATCGCTATGCCATCTATATCTAAGCAAACCCCATAAAAAGTTCCAGTATTGGTTTCATCAGGATGAAAACTCCAGTCATAAGCAAGGGGATCTTCCTCCCAAATTTCAGGTATCCATATTCCATCACATTCATCTTCAGTTATAGAGACGCCATCATCACATATACCTAAATTAATACATGAAGATTGAGTTATAGCAGAAGGATCTGAACAATTACCATTAGGGTCTGTTGCAGAACCTTCAAGCTCTAATAAAAGTCCTTCATAGAAGGGATAAGGAAGCCATTGCTCTCCTGTTGGTCCTACATAATCTGGATCATCTTGATCTGAGATTCCATCAATATACAAACAAGTAGACAGATTAGTATATGTATTATCAGAACATTCCCCCCATATTCCAGGGTATACATCAATAACTCCATTTCCATCTTCATCTACTGCATTGGGATCAGTAAGGCAATCTAGAACATTTAAATATTCATCATTACTACACATTCCTAAGGGTTGATTAAAATCTGCAAGGTCAAAAACATATCCTGTTGCAAGACCATTCCCAATAATAGGATTTTCAGCTATAACTGAAAATGAAAAACTTTTTTCATATCCATCAAAAAAACTATCACCATCAGAAAGATTAAGTTTTAATGTAAATATTCTATCTTCTGCTACAAAATCAGGTGTCTCTATAATTAATATATCATTTAAATAAACCTCTTCTTCATTATAAAAAGATAAGTCATTTGCTCCATTTGCATCAACATCAAGGTATGGAGTTGACCAATTAAAAATTAGTTCACCTGTACTTGTTTCATCGCAACTCTCCGAACAATCTATTTTTAGCTGAGTAGACTCATTAGTAGAATACTGACAAGGATCACAGGTATTATCATCTTCACATACACCTTGGCACTGATTTATATTAGAAGGGTCTGAAATTGGAGCCCATGCATCACATGTAGAATCTATACATACACGTTCCTGTATTATACAACTACTTTGAGGATCTTCATTATCCAAATTAACATCAAAAGAGATAGATGTAATAGTAGCATCTATCCACTCTCCTGCATCATTCAGACAATCAGTTTCATTCTGATGTTCTAAATTAGAAACAGGTTCAGAACAAAATGCTTCTGAGGCAGGATTAACATTGTCATCAACAGCACATTCAATGGTTACAGTCGGATTCTCTTGATTTTCAAACACTTCAGAAGCATAATAAAACGTTGCTTTTGAAGTAGTTTTTTTAACTGTTTGATTACAACATCCTGTTTCAATTAAATCTTCTTCACTTCCATCATTATCAAGGTCATCTAAATCTATATTACCACAAACAGCATCATCTACATTACAAGGATTAATACCTGGCAAACATTCGATATTCTCAATGTCACCATCTACATCTATACAAAAACCACTAGATGACTCTATTTCATGATCAGATAAAATAACATCTGTAGAAGAAGGGGTCCAAATATAATTCAAATCTGACCCTTCTCTATCAATTGCTGAAGCTTCTAAAACAAATAATGTTTCTGTATTATCTTTTTTAACAGTTAGATTATAATCAAGAGCATCAATACAATCAGGAACAATATTTACCATAAAATGGTCAGGTGATTCATTTGCCACTGTTTTAATATTAACATAGTTATCACAAGCGCTATAATTATTTTCTCCTCCATAGCTAAAAGTATTTTGATCAAAAACTTCCCATTCAGAAAGATTGCAATAGGAATCATTCTCTACCCATAACCCTTGATTTGCAACACATGCTGCTTCATTGGGATATTCAGTATCCATATGATTCCCAGAAGATACTTGCCAATCTAGATTACCGGAGATAATATGCGATCGCCTAATAAGAGTATGATTCTTTGTTGCATCTTCTACACCCCCTACAGTCCAGCCACTACCAGGATCATTTCCAGGAGTACCAATAACATCTATTAAAACATCATTATGATATAGTGTAACAGCATCATCTCCACCCATCTTATTTGTGCTACTCCATTCTATAAATTGCACACCATTCACTACACAATCAAGGAAGCTGCCACCAGCTTTACATAGCTGGCCTGAATCAGTTTTTATAATAAGAAGAACATCTCCTGGATCTAAAAAACCATCATTAATTGAATCGCCAGAGGTATCATCTAAATCTAAATCATATTCATTTCCATTCTGTTGTGTAATTCTTAATGAATACTCAGATAAACTTACTTGAGAATCTGTCCCATTATAAATTTCAAAATAGCTATCATTGGCTGCAACTGCTTCCACATATTCTGAAATAAATAAATTATTTCCAGCCCATTCTTCTGAAAAATTAGGAGGAGCATCGTTATCTTCAACAGTTAATATTGCTTGACATGTTTGATCAGCAATTCCTGGAGCTTTTAATGTAACAGTTGGACTATCCACTTCATAATCTTCATCATCACAGTTTTCTTCACACTCAAAACCGACATTAATACAATCAGAATAATTCCAAGTATAGTTAGTTATTTCACCATCTTCATCAAATGAGTTCATTCCATCCAAAATTACTTCTGAATTAATTGTGATATAGAGGTCTTCACCAAGAGCTGAAACAGGAGGAATAAAAGATAAAACCTTTACAGTGAATTCAAAATCAATAGAATCATAATTATCTGAAATACTAAGACCTATTATATAATCACCTGAAACATTAGGAGTTTTAAATACACGAGTTGAATTTATACTATCATCAATGATTTCTCCTCCAAAATCTATAAAATCATTATAATCCCATATAAACTCAAGAGTGCCGGTTAAAGAATTTTCATCGCTAACAGAACTTGCATCAATAGTAAATTCAGATAAACGATTCAGTATATAATCAAGCTCAATATCAAGGATAGGAGCCGTATTTGTTTCAACAATAGAAATAATAACCTCATCATAATCTAGAGAATTATATTCACCATCATTGACAGTTAATCTAATTGGAATATAGGCAATTTTATTACCATCATCACCTGCGATCCACATTTCACCAGCTGTCAAACAATCATCTTCAGTATTTTGATCCTCCGATGAACATATTCCCCAAATTCCAGGTTCTGGAATATCTATTGCATTGGGATCAGTAATACAATCAGATTCATTGTCATATTCAGGATTAGAACATGTCACATTAAAATCATTAAGGAGGGGAGCTATAATAAATGGCGAGGAAGAATCTTCTCCATTCACTAGCTCTATTACACTTGGAGATGTCCAATTATATATAAGAGTACAGTCACTATTATCTGGGTCATATGAGTTTGAACCATCAAGGATAATCTCTAAGCCTTCTCCTTCACCTTGAAAATATGTTTTATCAGCACCTGCTTTAGGAATTGGTTCATAACAATTACCAGTATTACATGTTTGAGAAAACATATAAGAAGTGCTAAAAATTAAGAAAATAATATATAAAAATTTATGTTTCATAATATTTAAAACTCAAAATTAAGTCCAAATTGGTGCGTAAAATTTAATAAACTATAATT
>CAYVTK010000031.1:0-7224 GCA_964454465.1 uncultured bacterium
TTTTACAACTTAAATATTAGTATTAAATTTAGTATAACATTTGAACACAACTTTAAAATGCTATCATTAAAATATATAAGAGATAATTTAAGCTTAGTCAAAAAATCAATTGAATCAAAAAATATTAATTTTGATTTGAAGAAACTGTTGAATGACGATAAATCTAGGAGAAATATAATACAAAAAGTTGAATCTTTGAAGTCTGAGAGAAATCTTATTAATAAAAAAATCTCATCCTTAGAAAATAGAGAAGAGAATATTGCTCTAATGAGAACAATTTCAAAAGATATAAAAAAACTAGATTCTGATTTAAATGTTTTAATTTCAAAATTAAATAATGATTTGCTCTACATCCCCAATATTATTCATGAATCTGTTCCTATCGGTAAAGATGAAAAGGATAATAAAGTAATTAGAGAATGGGGTAATAAACCTGAATTTAATTTTGAAATAAAAGGACATTTAGAATTATGTGAAATGCATAAGCTTATTGATTTTAAAAGTGCATCAAAAATATCAGGCGCTGCATTCCCTCTTTATACTCAAATTGGAGCAAAATATGAAAGAAGCCTGATTAATTTTATGCTTGAAACTCATATAGGTGATCATGATTACAATGAAGTCTTGACTCCATTTATTGTATCTTCTAATGCTCCTCGTACTACTGGTAATTTACCTAAGTTTAAAGATGATATGTATTATATTGAAGCAGATGATATGTATTGCATACCAACTGCAGAGGTTCCCGTCACAAATATTCATATAGACTCTGTTTTAGAAGAGAAAGAATTACCTAAAAAATATGTAGCATATAGTCCTTGCTTTAGACGGGAAGCTGGTAGTTATGGTAAAGATACAAGAGGCCTTCTGAGGGTCCATCAATTTAATAAAGTTGAGCTAGTTCAATTTGTTCATCCTGAAACATCTTATGATACGTTAGAAATTTTACTTATAAATGCCGAAAGTATTTTACAGAAACTAAACTTACATTACAGAGTTGTTTCTTTAGCAAGTGGAGATTTGTCATTCTCTGCTTCTAAATGTTATGATATAGAAGTTTGGTCTCCATTTGAAAATAAATATTTAGAAGTTTCAAGTTGTAGTAATTTTGAATCTTTTCAGGCAAGAAGAGGAAATATGAAGTATAGATCTAATAAAACTAATAAACTTGATTTTCTGCATACTCTGAATGGATCAGGCTTGGCTACACCTCGTTTATTGGTAGCTCTATTAGAGACGTATCAAAATAAAGATGGAAGCATATCTATACCTGATGTTCTTAAACCTTATTTAAATATAAGTAAAATTAAATAAATATGATTCAATATTTTTTGCTTATGTTTAATGTAATTCTATTTACTCCCTTATTTTCTATTCTAATAGTATTAATAGGTATTTTTGATACAAAAAAAAATAAAACAGGTTATTTAGCACGCTTATGGGCTACCATAATTTTAAAATTTACTAATATTAGATATTCGGTTGAGGGTATTGATAGATTGAATTTTAAAAAAAAGCATATAATAATTAGTAACCATCAATCTGCAATAGATATTTTAATTGTATTTGCAATTTTCCCAGTTCCTATTTCTTTTTTTACAAAAAAAGAATTATTCTCTATCCCTTTGTTTGGATTTGCTATGAAATGTGCCGGAATGGTTCCTGTTGATAGATATAATAAAGAAAGATCAAAAAAATCTGTAGATATAGCAGTAGCTAAGATGCATTCTACAGATTTGTCTTTCGTGAATTATGCTGAGGGAACAAGAATGCCTTTTGGAAAATTAGGAAAATTTAAAAAAGGAGGCTTTATATTAGCCATTAAATCAGGTCTTCCTATCCTCCCCTTAACTATAAATTATAATAAGAGTTTAATTAGAGTAGTTGTTCATGATAGTATAGATTCATTAAATTATGAACTTTCTACTAGAGATTTACTAGTAGAAGAAACAAGAAATATAATATTATCAAATCTAAATGCTTAAAATGACTAATAAATTATTTTTATTTTTGTTTTTATCTGTTTTATTCAGTGTAAATGGAAAATATTCTTCGGATACATCTAATACTAATGCTTCTGATAGTCTAAATAACTTTTTATATCAAGAAGATTTATTTGAAACTCTTTTTTCAGAAGCTAAAATGTTCTATGCGGAAGCTATTATTTCTGATTTAATTAGTGACTCCTTGAATGCTATGTATCAATTTGATAATGTTTTTAAAGCATTGGCTCAACTTGAAGAAGTCTGTGAGAATGATGAACTAGATAAATTGAAATATCAGCAAATGCTAACTGCTGTTATAGAATACTACGATCATAAGGTTATTAGTATAGATCATTCAAAAACAGGTTTTTCAACAGCTCTATTTAAAGAAAAATTAGATAATTATATATATAATCAAACATTAGATGATTTGATTAATGTAGAAGAAACAGTTGAAATCATTGAAAATCATGTCCCCATTACATATAATAAAAAAGTTGAAAGTATTATTTCTTATTATAAAAAACAAGGTAAGTCATCTATTCAGAAATGGTTAAATAGAGAAAAAAGATATAAAGAAATTATTCTCCCTATTTTAAAAGAAGAAGGTCTTCCTCCTGAACTTTTTTATGTTCCCATGATAGAAAGTGGATTTAAACCTAAATCACGTTCATTTGCAAATGCTGTCGGTTATTGGCAGTTTATAGAGCCTACTGCAAAAGCGTATGGTTTGAAAAAAGATTATTATTATGATGAAAGAATGGATTTTATTAAATCTACAAGAGCTGCTTGTAAATATTTAAAATATTTATATAGTAGGTATAATGATTGGTATTTAGCCTTTGCGGCATATAATACAGGAGAGACTAGAATTGATAGACATATAAAGCATTTCAAGACAAATAATTTTTGGGAATTAAATAATTTGCCTAAAGAAACTCAAAATTATATCCCTAGTCTTATGGCAATAATCTTTATATCAAAAAACCCAGAAAAATATGGTTTTAATGTTAGCTCAGAGGAGTCATTTGAGTGGATAATCAAAAAAATTGATAAATCTGTTAAGGTAGAAGATATTGCAGAATGTTCAGGTGTGAGTAAAAAAATGTTATTACAATACAATCCTGAAATATTAAGAGAGTATGTCTATGTACCTAAAAATAGTTTTTATGAGTTTAGACTACCTTTAAATCATAATGATAAATTTGACTCACTATTTGCATTAATTGAAGAAACTTCTTCAGATGAGGTAATTTTCAAAAAACATAAAATTAAAAAGGGAGAAAGTTTATGGAGAATAGCTGTTAAATATGGTTCATCTATTACAGCTATTTGTGAAGTAAATAAATTAAATAGAAATAAACCTATAATTCCAGGAAAGGTTCTGACTATACCTGTAGGAACTTATAAATCTCCTCCTAAGAAAGTTTACTATACAGTTAAAAAAGGTGATACGTTGAGTGAGATAGCTGTTAAATATAAAACATCTGTTTCAAAAATTAAAAAATGGAATGGTTTAAGAAATAATACTATATATCCAGGTAAAAAATTAGTAATTCATAAGTAAAAGAAAATTAAGTTCCTTTTAAAATCAAAAAATATTTTCTAATATTCAGGACAATTTTTAGAATAAATGAATAAATATGACGAAGCTAGATATAATCAATCAAACTGCAAAGCAGACAGGTCTAACTAAAGTTGAAACAGAACTTGTTTTTGATTCTATCATAAATTCTATTAAAGTTTCTTTATCAAAAGGAGAAAGAGTAGATATAAGAGGCTTTGGTAGTTTTATTACTAAAATTAAAAATGAACGTGAAGCAAGAAATCCTGCAACAAATGAAACTTTTATATTAGGAAAAAGATATATTCCATCTTTTAAAGTCTCTAAGTTATTAAAGGAACTTGTGGATTTAGAAATGAAAGAAATATAGGATAAAAATTATATGCCGTGTGGTAAAAAAAGAAAAAAGAAAAAAATGAATACTCATAAGCGTAAAAAACGTTTAAGAGCAAGTAGACATAAGAAAAAATAATATAAAAATAAATTAAATGATTTTTAGAGCCATTTAAAACTTAATTTTCAAATAAGTTTTGATGGCTTTTTTTATGAACTCTACAACTATATATAATGTTACTCAAATCAATAATAAGATAGCTTACCTACTTGATAAAAATTTAAGTAATATCTTTATTAAAGGCGAAGTTTCTTCATTTACTCTCTATCATTCAGGACATGCATATTTTAATCTTAAAGATAAAAAAAATTTAATTAATTGTGTTTTTTTTGATTATCGAAATAATCAGAATTTAGATCTCAAAGAGAATATAGAGATTGTTGCATATGGAAATCTTAATATTTATAAGGCTAGAGGTAAAATGCAGTTTATTGTATCTAATTTCCATATTGGTGATGAAGGTTTATTATGGAAAAATTACCTTAGAGTTAAGAGAAAGTTAGAACAAGAAGGTTTATTTGATTCTAAACATAAAAAAAAATTACCTCATATTCCGGAAAAAATTGCTTTAATTTGTTCAAAAACAGGTTCAGTCATACATGACATTTTATCTATAATCTATAGAAGGTCGCCATATTTAGATATTGTAATTAAAGATTCTTTGGTTCAAGGTAAAACAGCTGTTAAATCTATTATTTCTTTAATACAAAAGCTCAATTCTGAAAAAGATATTGATCTAATTATTATTGCTAGAGGAGGAGGGTCTTTGGAAGATATGGAAGCGTTTAATACTGAGTCGTTGGTACGAGAAATATTTAATTCTTCTATCCCAATTATTACTGCAATTGGCCATGAAAGTGATTTTACTTTATCCGATTTTTCTTCAGATAGAAGAGCCGCAACTCCTTCTGAAGCTGCTGAGATATGTGCTCCAAATATTAACTATATATATAATAATATCTCTAATTATCAAAATATTCTATCTGATAGAGTTGATAATATTATTTGTAAAAATTTTTTTTTATTAAATAGTTATTCCTTAAGGATATTATCAAAAAATCCTAAATTATATATACAGTCTTATAATGATAAATTAGTTTTTAATTCTAAACTTTTGATAAATTCTTATAATGAAAAAATTAAAGATTATAATTATCTGATTGATCAATATAAAAATAAACTGTTAGCATATAATGTAGATACTATTAAAAGTAGAGGTTTTTTTATTGTTAAAAAAAATGGCTCTATATTAACTTCTGGAAATCAATTTAAGGTTAATGATTATATTGATATTGAGTCAAAAAATACTATTGTTACTGCAAAAGTAGATAAGGTTAGTAAAAAAAATGAAAAAAAATAAGAATATATCTTTAGAAAAATCATTTTCTAAATTAGATAGAATAGTTCATGATATAGAAGATGATTCTATTTCATTAGACAAGATGATTTCTCTTTTTAATGAAGGGATGGCTCTAACTAAAGTATGTAATGAAAAATTAAAAGAAGCAGAAAAAAAAGTAAAAACTCTATTAAATAAAAGCAAAACTCTGAAATAATAACATGAATATTTTTTGTACAGGAAATCAAAATAAAAAAAATTTCCATAAAACATTACTCAAAATATCTGAGATTTCTAAAATTTATAACCATACTTTATATCTAAATAAAGAAATTTCCAGTATCGCTTCATTTACGGATATAAGAATGATATCATTCCAGGATTTTTATAAGAAAGGTGCTTTAGGTATTGTTTTTTCAATTGGAGGAGATGGATCTTTATTGAATACGATACGCCTAATGGATAATTTACAGCTCCCTGTGTTAGGAATTCATATTGGGAAACTGGGATTTTTAAATCAAATTCATTCTTCTAAAATTGAAGAACATCTTAATCAATTTTTCAAATATCAAAAATATACTACCAAAGAGTTTGATTTATTATCTGCGAGGATATCTTATGATAGTAATATTAAAGATGATTTCTTGCTTGCTGTTAATGATATCGTAATTAATCATGGGAATTTATTAAGACTAATTAAATTTACTGTTAATTTAGAACAAGAAAATCTAAATAAATATTCTAGTGATGGTATTATATTTTCAACTCCCTTAGGTTCAACTGCATATTCTTTATCTTCAGGAGGTCCTATTGTAGCTCCAGATATAGATGGTATTATAGTAACTCCAATTTCGCCACATAGTTTATCAGCTAGACCAATTGTTATAGATGGAAAAAATAAAATGCAAGTTTCATTTGATGAAGATTATTCTAGAATTAATATTACTGCAGATGGCCAAAATCAAATAAAAATTAATAGTAACTGTATAGTAGAGATTAAGAAATCTGATATTAAAGCAAGGTTTATATATCCTGATAATATGGACACATATTATTCTAAATTAAGAAATAAACTTAACTGGTTTGGAAAATATTAATAATAAGATTAAAATATTTTGTATTTTTTTAGCACTACTTTTTACAAGTTCATGTAAAAATACTCATGAAAATTCATTTGATTCTTTATTTTCAGCATTTAATAAGTGGTTTTTTATACATCATCCTGAAATCTTTGATAATTTTGATTCCTACAATTTTTATTCTAAAAATAAAAGAGGAGATTCGGACTATCTTAATGAATACCTTTTCGACCTTAAACGTTTTAATTTAGAGCTTTCTCAAATACATAAAAAAAAATTAACCAGATATAATAGAAATAAGTATATTTCTCTAGATGAGAAATTGAACTCATTGATTTTTAATTATCACTATCAAGATTATAATAGGAACCCATCTTATTATTTAAACTCTATCAATTGGTATTTTTTAAATTTATTATTATCTGAAAATATATATAATAATGATAAACTTCTATTAATTGATAACACTCTTAATTTACTTCCTTCATATCTTGAGAAAACAAAGAAAAATCTTTTATATTCGAATGATTATCTTATAGAAAATGGTTTAAATAAAATAGATTTAACAATAGATTTATTAGAAAATATTTCAACTTATATTGATATCTCGGATACTCTCTTAAGTGATATGGAAGATTTGATGTTACAAAATAACAAAGCTTTATTATCTTATAAAGAATGGTTACAAAATCAAATTAAAAAAGAAGAAAAAGTAGCTAAAATTGATATTACTTCTATCTTAAATAATCAATTAGTTAATCTAGAAAAAAAATATGGCCATCAAAATATATTAGATAATTTAGAATTAGATATTAAAAGATTGAGAAAGCAAATTTTTGATAATGCTTATTTAATATATGATG
>CAYVTK010000032.1:0-7163 GCA_964454465.1 uncultured bacterium
GGTCATATAAAAAACTATAACTATCATTGATAATCTGAGTATAATATTCATTAGGTCCTCCAAACCAATTACCATTTAGTGTACCCCAATATTCATGCAACTCCCCATCACCTATATAAAATTCATTATCAATATTAAGCTCATTTAATTTATCATGAATTGGACTAGAACCATACACTACAGGAAGTGTAATGTTTATGGTAAACGGAAATCCAGTTTCAAATGGGACAATAGGATCCAATGTCCCATGGAAAAGTATAGTAGGAATTTGATTATTATCATCAATCCAATCTAAATCACCAATTGCACCCCAACAACTAACTAATGCATTAGGTTTACTATTATGCAAATAATTGTTACCTTCACAATCAATACAACCTAAATCAGGATCACTAGATCCTCCATAAGTTGATTCCGGCCTTTCATCATCTTCAGAATAAGCCAAATGTAAACCTATAAAAGATCCTGCGCTTGATCCCCAAATAAATATTTTATTCGGGTCAATTCCAAGGTCTTCATGAAACTCTCGAATATAACGTATAGCGGCACTCGCATCTTGGACCCCTCTATAGACAGCACGTTCACCACTATATGTACTTAATATATTTAAGCCAAGCCTATACTCCATACTAATTGCTACATAACCTCTCTTTGCAGAGGCAATAGATAGCGCTACCATATCATCGGCCTCATTACTTCCTGCAAAAAACGAGCCTGAATGCATAAAAATAATTGCAGGTCTACTTGTTAATGTATCTCCTGCAGGTTCATAAATATCCATATCTAAATCTATATCAACAGTATTCCATTCAAATAAGAAAATAAAAGGTAAATCTGGGGCATTCCCATATACTACATCCTCAGTTTTAATTACTTCATCAAAAACCTCATCTAAATAACGAGTATTTTGAGGAAATAACAATGAAATCGAAATAGTAATTATAATTATTTTAATAAATTTGAAAAACATTTCACTAATCATACTATTGGTTTAATATTATATTCACAAGTTGAATAACATCAAGTATATTAATATTTCCATCACTATTAATATCTAATAAATCTGATTGGGATGATTCAGAATCTAATATATAATTAACCAGGACTATAACATCAAGTATATTAACGCTTCCATCCTGATTAATATCTCCTAAAATATTTAAACAGCTTTCACTTTGGAACATCCTTAAAAACAAATCATCAAAATAACTATCATTGTCATCACCGGCATATCGCGTACCCATTAAAATCATTTTTATTGAATGAGTTCCTTCTGGAATTTGATACTCATTTGAAAAGAATGTCCAAAAGGGATTATAGGTACCTATATTATCTGTTCTATCAATTTCATATCCATTAGCATCAATAAAAGTAATAGCCATTTCAGGATAATCAGAGCCTCCCCAATCTGATAAATATCCTCCATAATTAGCATACGCTAAACCTTGGTCAATACAATCAATATATTCTGATATATCAACCTCCTGATATGCTTCTGAATAACTTACAGTATTACAAAGTGCACCTACAATAAAGTAATAATTTCCACTATGAGGAGCAATCCCATCACACGTATATGCTTCAAGAGATTCCATATATCCTTCTGTTACAGTCCATCCCAAAGTACCTTGTTCCCCTCCAGGATTAAGGAGCATATTCTCAGAGTACTGAGATTCTCCTGTTTCAAATAAAACAGGTTCAGACCAATCGCTCCATCCAAGACTAGTATCACGATATCGGACCTGCCAACAGTAAGATGTATTGCCATTTAATCCTGATAGAGCAAGCTGAGAGATTTCAACTGATTCCTGAGTATTTTCATAAAAATACCAATTTTCCATATTAATAAATTCATCTATAATTGGGTCTGAAGACAAATCACAACCTTCATAGATTACCCATTGAGCTGATAAAGCATCATCTCCATCTTCATCATAAAAACCTTCTGCACTTAAAACAAAAAGATCGGGATTTTCCTGTTCATCTGAGCTTACCCCAATAGGCTGATTAGGAGGGGTATTGTTAAAACGGATAATAACCTCATCACGTATTTCATTATCCCTATATGTATATGCATTTCCCCTACTAATTCGTTTAAGTATAAATTGAGGATCTTCACCTGCCTCTATATCTACCATTACAAAACCCCATTCATCTTGAGTAACTGTAAATTCATCATAATCTGCCTGAGGCCATTCTCCCCAATAATCAATAGCTCCTCCAGCAGTGGCTACATTAACCCATAAATGATTATGGTCCTGAGATTGTCCTCTAGAATATCCATGAGTATGCCCAAAGAAATGAATACTTGGTTTTCCGCATTCATCTGAAAAACTTTCCATACGTTCAATTACCTCCCCGGTATACCAATTTTCTCCTGGAGTCCATAGTTCTGATTTATGAGGATGATGTAATTGAGCAAATACAAAATCAATATGATCATTATAACATGCATCTTCTAAAACTATTTCCAGCCAAATAAGTTGAGCTTCATAATCGAAGTAACCATATCCGGTATTAGAATCAAGACCAATCACCCGTAGATTTGAATAGTCGGTGTAATACCAGTGTTCTTCATATCCAGGAGTACCATTATCTGGAAGATGAAAATATTTTATAAAATAATCTGTATTTGCCTCATGATTTCCAAAAACAGGATATAGCGGAACATGTGAAAACAAATCTTCAGATGGTTCAAAAAAAGTATTCTGCCATTCATAATAGGAACTGCCAGTTACAACAAGATCCCCAGGGATCAAAACCATTGCTAATTCTCCTGCAATATCATCGCTATATTCATCTGACAGGTAGTCAATCACTCCATCATGAATTATCTCATCAAATTTATTTGGATTAGATCCATCTCGTTGCATGTCACTCATTGCAATAATTCTAAATGATTGCTCAGAGGATGGATTTGGTGGAGTAATAAAATCATGCAAATCAGAATATGATTCATAGTTTCCAAGAACAACTCTATAATAATATCGAGTATTTGGATTTAAATTAACAAGTTCTACAGTATGTATTCTTGAATTTCCATAGTTTGAAAATGAGACGCCAGAAGTTGACTCCGTTAAAAATGGAGAAAGACCCCACTCAACAATAGTTTGAGAATCTGAGTCTGTTTCCCATAAAATATTTATAGAATTAGGTGTAGCATTTTGTAAATAAGGCTCAACAACTAAATTTACAGGGAATGAGAATCCACATAAAAAAATAACTATAAAAAGTACTTTTAACATAATCGCTCAATCTACAACCAAAAAAACCTCTATAAAAGAGGCTTTTTTATTAATCTAAAATAGGGTTTAGTTAATCAGGGCATCTTTTTTATTTACCTGATCTCCGATTCTTATATCTACATAAACATCATTAAGAAGACAACCTATAAAAATAGTCAAAATAAACCCAATAATTATTCCTATTAATATACTTTTAAAATCAAATTTCATTCAAAAAATCAATGATGATGGTGATGATGGTCATGCTTATCTTTAGGTATATCATGATTATGATTATTTTCCGTAAAAAACCCATTTAGCTGAAAGTATAATAAAAAAATACCTGCAGTAATTAAGCCCCAATTAGATAATTTTGAAATTTTATCAAAGAATTTTCCTCTTAACATTGATAATAATGGGAAGATTATTAATAGAACTACAATTTGTCCTAATTCTACCCCAACATTAAATGATAATATTTGAGATAAAGATAAACTAATATCATGCTCTACTGCTATCTCTTGTAATTTTGTTGACAAACCAAAACCATGAATTAAACCAAATATGAATACCATGAAAATTAGATTTGGTGGACTAATAGAAAAATATTTTTTAAAACCATCTAAATTTTCAAAACCCTTGTAAATAACACTAAATGCAATAACAGCATCAACTAAATAAGCATTAGCAGTAATTCCAAGAAAAGTAGCAAAAATAAGAGTTATACAATGAGCTATTGTAAAAGCAGTAATAAATTTAAAAATATCAAAATAGTCAGTTAGGAAAAAAAGAACGCCAATAAGAAATAAAATATGATCATATCCTGTAACCATGTGTTCAGCTCCAAAATATAGATAGTCCATTAATGAAGCATTCGCCATCGCATTGACTGTAGATTCAGAAACGCCATGTGGAAATAAAAAACTAATAGATGTAAATAAAAAAAATATCTTATAAATCAAATAAAAAAATTAAATTCCAATAATAACATTAATTACAGCTATAATATCTAGAATATCAATAATCTCATCTCCTGTAACATCTGCTGCCCATAATTGATATTCTGAATATCCGCTAGTACCATCCATGATAATATTAACAATAGATATAATATCCAAAATATCTATTATTTGATCACAGTTAGTATCTCCTGCTTGCGGGAAATCACAATCACCTATCCCTGAGTTTTCACCTGGAGAATATTTACCTGTACGCTGCCAATCACCTTTATATAATGACCAAGAATCAGAAGCAGTATTACCTATATTATACTTAAGATCAACAACCAACAAATCACCGGATGTTCCTGCTAATATTTCTAAATCACCATCTAAATCAATATCTATAACTTGAGGAGAGCTTGAAATAGGGAACTGATAGTTAACTGGAAAATATTCAAATAAATCTAAATTAGAGTGAAAAGCAAAAACTTCACCAGATCCTGTTCCGACAATCATATCTTCAGATTGATCTCCATCTAAATCAGAGAATATTACAGCTCCTGAAACTGTATCTTCTAAATATAAAGGGAATCCATCTAATGCATTACCATCAATATCAAAAGCATAAACATTACCATCATCAGAACCAAAATAAATATTTCCATTCTGATCAAAAGATGGTGAATTATAGACATCATCTCCTGTTGCAATAACAAATCTTAATTCTCCTGTTGAATAATTAAATGCATAAAAATTATTATTTTTACATCCTGTAAGAACAATTTTTTCATCTTCCATTATATAAACAGCAGGTTCACTTTGAATATTATTACCCAAGTCTATAGGGAAATTTGGAGCAACAGTCTGATCATCTAGTAAAACGTAAATGAAATCTGTATCTGTACCAAAGATAATATCATCAATGCCATTATCATTCATATCAGCTATTGCAACTCCAGATTTAATTTTTTCACCCACAATATAAGGAAACCCTATAACATCTGTCCCATCATGATTTATAGCATACAAAGGGCATGAACTTGTTGGGCCTTGATAACCCCCAACAACAATTTCTAATTCCTGATCTGTATCGATATTGCCAATAACAGGAGTTCCTATTAACCATCGATCAGCATTATAAGAAAATTTTAATCCATTCATATCAAACGCATAAACATAACCACTCTTAGATGCTACAACAAAATCAACCCATCCATCTAAGTCTAAATCAGCACTAGAAATTGCACCCCATATTTGGTCTCCAGTATCATATGGGAATATATCATTTTCCAGTTCCATACCATCTTTTAAAATTCTAACCTCGCCATTATAATCTGCAAAAATAACTTCATTTGTTACATCTTCATCTAAATCAATGATAAGTGGAGCTGATCTTATCTCACTATTAGAATCAAAAGGGTAACCACTCTGGAATAAAGATACATTTAAAGAGATATCTAATGTATTTGTATATTGATAACCACCAGAGCCTACACCCACTACATCAATAGTAAAATCAATTTCACCTAAGCTAATATCAGAACTTATTTCTATTTGAAATGGTGAGTTTATATTAGAAGAAATACCTCCATCAGGTAGAGATCCATAGTTAGATATATTGCTAATAATTGTAACATCTTCATTATCTGTTGATAAAGATGCTATTACAGCATTAGCATCTACCCAACCCTCTTCATTATAAAGATGCACAATAAAATTAGCTGTTTCTCCAGGATTTAAAACATTATCATCATCAGAGACAACTTCAACATAAGATGAATCTATATATACATTTGGAGAAAAATCCATTCCAATTGCTTTATAAACATCAACCATCCCATGTCCAAAACAATCATCTCCTCCATTACCATTACATGTTTCATACTCAGGGTTGACATCATAAACTCTACGATCTGCAGAATCATAAATTCTATCTAGTAATTGCTGGTTAGACCAAGTAGGATAATAAGACTTAAGCAATCCTATACAACTAGCTGCATTGGGACTGGCCATAGAAGAACCATCCCATGCTTCATACCCTGCACCAATAATAGCACTATGGATGCCTTCACCTGGAGCTGCTAAATCTACAGTATAGTGATAAGTTGCCCAATTACCCCAAGCATAAGAACAGCCCATTGCACAAACAGAGGTTGAATTTTCATAACTAGAAGGATAATGTGTACCATACTGTTCTCCACCAGCATCATATCCATTGCCTGCAGCAGAAACAATTACTGCACCATATGTATTAAAAGCCGTATTGATTGTTGAATTTTCGCTATTATTAAATCCACCACCACCCCAACTATTATTAATAATTGTAAATGTACCAGCATAATATCCTGCTTTTGCAGCATATAAAATACCTGCATACCCATCACTTATGCCAGGCTCTCCTGATTGATTTTCTCTTGAAACTTTAACGGAAATATATTTTCCATTATATGCAGTAGATGCCATTCCTAGATCATTATCAGATGTAGCTGCAAGAATACCTGCAACATGCGTTCCATGCGCCCATGTTGAATTACTTGCGACATCTTCTTTAGGAAATGGATCATTATCATCTGTACCATAATAACCAGAACAATCCCAACCTAATAAATCATCTGTATATCCATTACCATCATTATCTACAAAATCTTCAAATGGGGACCCCTCTGAAACAGCATCTCTTAGATTAACAGCACCATCACCATTTAAATCTCCAGTATTATTTTCAATCATCCAGTTAACAACTTCAGATGCATCTACATTTCCATCACCATTTTCATCTAGTCCAGTTTCTGCCATAAATTCAGGTATCTCAGCTTGATTAATCCAACTATTAGCCTGAATATCAGGATGTGTATAATCAACACCTGTATCAACAGAAGCCATTAAGACTTGAGAGCCTTCAGGAATAAGTCCATTAGGAATATCCCAAAAATCCCAAGCACTTTTAGCTTTAACTGAATTCAAACTACATTGGACATCTACCATTGGATCATTTGGA
>CAYVTK010000033.1:0-7134 GCA_964454465.1 uncultured bacterium
GTGTTGTTGGATTGTGGGCTTGAAAAAGTACAGCTAATAGTTCTTCAAATGATATGATATTAGAATCATGTGATATTTTGCATACTTCTGCATGTCCTGTTTTTCCTGAGCATACGCTTTCGTATGTTGGGTTTTCCGTCATTCCATTGCAGTACCCGGAAACAACATTTTCAACCCCTGCAAGCTGAGAAAAGATTGCCTCTACACACCAAAAACATCCAGCGCCAAATACAGCTATATTCATAAAAATATCCTTAACTTTACGATAAGTTAAATATTAAATAAATAAATAAAAAATGTTTATTTTAAGAAAAAATGTCATTAAATTTGTCGAGGTGAGCGTAAAAATATAAGACAATATGACAGAATTTCAATTAACCTCAAATTATTCTCCTTCAGGAGATCAGCCTAAGGCAATAGATAGGATTGTTTCTAATCTTAAGAGTGATGTTAAAAATCAAGTTCTTTTAGGTGTTACAGGATCTGGAAAAACATTTACAATTGCTAATGCAATACAGAAATATCAAAAGCCAACAATCATATTATCGCATAACAAAACATTAGCAGCACAGCTTTATGGTGAGTTTAAGTCTTTATTTCCTAAAAATGCTGTGGAGTTTTTTATATCTTATTATGATTACTATCAGCCTGAAGCATATCTGCCTGTAACGGATACATACATAGAAAAAGATTCTTCAATTAATGAAGAAATTGATAAGCTTAGAATTAAAGCAACAGCATCTCTTATATCAAGAAGAGACATTATTATTGTTGCAAGTGTTAGTAGTATATATGGTCTTGGCTCTCCTAGTGAATATAAAAAGATGCTAATAAAGGTATCAAAGGATGAACAGTTAAATTTAAAAGATTTTTTTAAATCTTTGGTTTCAATTCATTATTTAAGAAATGATATGGTCCTTCAGCCAGGGAATTTTAGAGTCAGGGGTGATGTGATTGATATTTTTCCGCTATATTCTGATTACCCTATTAGAATAGAGCTTTTTGGAGAACAAATTGAAAATATAAGTAGATTTAATTCAATGACAGGTGAGATTATAAATGATGATGTTGAATGTGAATACATATATCCTTCAAAGCATTTTGTTGTATCAGATAATTTAATGAAAGCAGGAATTGAAAAAATTAGATCTGAACTCTTTGTAAGATTAAAAGAATTAAGAGATGATGATAAACTCTTAGAAGCGCAGAGACTTGAGCAAAGAACAATGTATGATATTGAGATGATGATGGAACTTGGATATTGTTCTGGTATTGAGAATTATTCTAGGCATTTAGATGGGAGAGAGGAGGGGCAAAGACCTTTTTGCCTTTTAGATTTTTTCCCTGATGATTTTTTATTGGTTATAGATGAATCACATGTTAGTATTCCTCAGGTGCGAGCAATGTATAATGGTGATAGAGCTAGAAAATTAAATTTAGTTGAACATGGATTCAGGCTTCCCTCAGCTCTAGATAATAGACCTATGAAATTTGAAGAATTTACAGATAAGATAGGTAAAACAATTTATGTTTCTGCTACTCCTGCAGAATATGAGTTTGGATTATCGAAACAAAATGTGGTTGAGCAAATTATTAGACCTACAGGGCTATTAGATCCAAAAATTATTTGTCAGAAAACAAAAAATCAAATAGATCACTTAATTGAAAATATTAAGGATACAATTAGTAGGGGAGAAAAAATTCTTGTTACAACTTTAACTAAAAGAATGTCTGAAGATTTAACAGAGCATTTAAAGTCACTTAATTTAAGAGCTGAATATTTACACAGCGAAATTGATTCACTTGAAAGAGTTAAGATTTTAAGAAGTCTTAGATTAAATGAATTTGATATTTTAGTAGGGATTAATCTCTTAAGAGAGGGACTAGATCTTCCTGAAGTTTCTCTAGTTGCTGTATTAGATGCCGATAAACAAGGTTTTCTAAGGTCAAAATCTTCTTTAATGCAGGTTTCTGGAAGAGCCGCAAGAAATGTTAATGGAAAAGTAATATTGTATGGAGATGTTATATCAGAGGCTATGCAATACCTCATTGATGAGACAAACAGAAGAAGAAAATTGCAAGCTGCTTATAATAAAGCAAATAATATAAAACCCAAGACAATATTAAAAAGTGAAAGTGAAATTAAAAATATAACGGTTGTTGCAAGTAATTATATTGAGGAGATTATGGAGATTGATAAGGAGATTGATACTTCCGATCTCGATCTGATTGAATCAAAAGACATTGCTAAAAAAATAGAAAGAAAAATGTTAAATTATGCTAAAGAATTAAGATTTGAAGAAGCCGCTTTACTCAGAGACCAATTAGATAAGATAAAATCACAACAGAAAGGCCTGGATAATGTATAATGTTTTAGTGTTAGGATCGGGAGGAAGAGAGCATTCAATGGTTTGGTCTTTAGTTCAAAATAAGGATGTATCCAAGGTCTTTTGTGCACCAGGGAATGCAGGCACAGTCTCTATAGCGAAGAATTTAAGTGTAGACTTAAATAATAATCAGCAAATACTTAGTATTATTAGAGAACATAGTATCGATTATACAGTCGTTGGTCCTGAAAACCCCCTAAATAATGGAATCGTAGATTATTTAAATTCAAACGAATGCAAAGTATTTGGTCCAACACAATATGCCTCTCAATTGGAATGTAGTAAGCTTTTTGCAAGAAATTTTATGGAAAAGTATAATATCCCCCAACCTTCATTTTTTGGATGTAGTAGTGAGGAAGAGGTTATATCTATTGCTACAAAATTAGGATTCCCGATTGTATTGAAGGCTGATGGACTAGCTGCAGGAAAAGGGGTTCTTATTTGTACTAATCAATCTGAACTTGATCAAGGCCTTGATTTAATGTTTACAGATAAAAAATTTGGAGATGCATCAAATAAAATTTCTGTTGAAGAATGTATTAAGGGAGAAGAATTATCAATATTTGTTATTACGGATGGAAAAGATTATAAGATTTTAAATTCTGCACAAGATCATAAAAGAATATTTGATAATGATAAAGGCCCAAATACAGGAGGTATGGGAGCGTATTGCCCCGCGCCCTTATTTAATGATAATTTAAAGAAAAAAGTAGAAGATAGGATAATTATTCCAACAATTAAGGGTATGCAAAAGGAGGGGCACCCCTATAAGGGTTTTTTATATATTGGAATTATGGTTGTTAATGGGGATCCATTTGTTATTGAATATAATGCTAGATTAGGAGATCCTGAATCTCAGGTTCTTATGCCAATGCTTAAAAATGGGTTATTCCCAATCGTAGATAGTGTCTTATCTGGGGATGTTAAAAATCTAGAGATTAATAAAAAAGAGGGTTATGCAGTAACCGTTGTTTTAGCATCAGAGGGGTATCCTAATCAATATCAGAAAAATATGCTAATCACTGGACTTGATAAATCTTTTCTTATATTTCATTCTGGAACGAGTATTGTAGATAATAGAATATATGCAACAGGAGGCAGAGTTCTTAATGTAGTTGGTTATGATTTATCTTTGGAAAAGGCTATTGAAAATGCATATCAAAATGTAAAAAGAATTAATTTTGATAATATGTATTATAGGACAGATATAGGTAAAAAGGGATTGATTTATCTAAAGGGAGCATCTAATGAATAATATAGATAAAATAAGAAGGTCTGTTGGATTTATTGGAGAATCTGATGAAATGATAGAGATGTTAGCTCTGGTATCTCAGGTAGCATTAACAGATATTTCTGTTTTAATTACTGGAGAATCTGGCTCTGGTAAAGATATGGTAGCAAAGGCTGTCCATAAAAATAGTAAGAGGAAATTTGAATCTTTAATTATTGTAAATTGTGCAGCAATTCCTTCAGGAATTATTGAAAGCGAACTTTTTGGACATAAAAAAGGATCCTTCACAGGCGCAATCGAAAATAAAAAAGGTTATTTTGAAGAAGCTGATAAAGGAACTATATTTTTAGATGAAATAGGAGAATTACCAAAAGAAACTCAGGCAAAGCTATTAAGAGTAATTGAATCAGGTGAATTTATTAGAGTTGGTGAATCAAGATCATATAAAACAGATGTTAGAATTATCGCTGCTACAAATCGTGATTTAAAAGAAGAAGTAGATAAAGGGAATTTCAGACAGGATTTATACTTCAGGCTTAAAACTATCAATATTAATGTCCCCCCATTAAGGAAACATATAGGTGATGTTAATTTGTTTATAGAAAGGTTTGGTTTAGAGTTTTCAGACCAAAACAGTATCCCATTTAAAGGATTTACATCTGAAGCGATTAATTTATTAAAAACTTATGGTTGGCCAGGGAATATAAGAGAATTAAAAAATACTGTTGAAAGTTTACTTGTTATGAATAAAGGTGAAAGGATTATACCTGATATGGTTAATCAGCAGTTGAATTTGACAAAAATGGATTCAGGTAATAATTTAGTTCCTGTTAATGAAGAAAGCGATAAGATTGAAAGAGAGCTGATCTTAAAGCAATTGCTTTTTTTAAGACAAGATATTAATGAAATTAAGCAGTACTTATTATCAAACTCATCTGATTCAGAAATGAGCAATACAAACCCTGCATTATTTTTACCTATTGATAAAGATAAGAATGAATCATCTCATATAATGAATGATTTGGGTAATGATATTAAAGATGCACAAATAAAAGCAATCAAGGATGATGCTGTGGGTGAAATAACTATGAGCGAAATTGAAAGAGAAGTTATTGAAAGATATTTAAAAGAATTTAAAGGGAATAGAAGAAAAACTGCAAAAGCTCTTGATATTTCTGAGAGAACACTATATAGGAAAATAAAAGAATATGACTTACAGTCTTAGGAATATATTTATCATAATAATAACTGTTTTTATTAATAGTTGTGGTATTTATTCATTTAAAGGATCTTTGCCTGCTAATATAAAAACGATATATATTTCTCCTATAATTAATTCAACATCAGAGTATGCATTAAGTAATATTTTGAATAAAGAAATAAGTGAACATCTAATGAAAAAAAATATTCTTAAAATAACAGAATTTTATACTTCAGATAGTAAGCTTGATATTATTATTGATTCAGTTGAAGATATTCCTAGTAGCTATTTATCAAATATCAATAGTTATGAAGTTATCAAACAATGGAAATTGAATATTAAAATTAGTATGACCTGGATTAATAATTCTACAAGTGATGTTATCCTAGAAAAGAAAATTACAGAATGGGCAATGTATGATAATTCAGGTTTAGATATCAGTGCAGATGGTATTGATAATGATAGTGATGGATTAATTGATTTAGAAGATTCTGATGAATATGGATCTTCAAGAGAGGCAGCCTTAAGAATCGTTGCAAATCATATTACAAATCGCATAATTGAAGAATTAGTTTCAACTTGGTAAATTGGAGTAAAGATGGAAAAAAATATGATAAATAAAATTGCAAAATATAATGGAAAAACTATTACTTTAGATGGTTGGGTTTATAATTCACGTAGAAGTGGGAAAATTGGATTTTTATCTTTACGTGATGGTTTTGGAATTATTCAATGTATTATTGAAAAACAAAAGATTGGTGAAGAATTATTTGAATCTTTTAAGAAATTAACTCAAGAATCATCTGTATCTATTGTTGGACAGGTTGTTGAAAATTCTAGAGCTATCGGTGGATATGAGATATTAGTAGATGATTTTACCTTACATCAATTAACTGAAGATTATCCTATTACACCTAAGGAACATGGAACAGATTTTTTAATGAATAGAAGGCATTTATGGTTGAGGTCAAAAAGACAACATTCAATTTTAAGAATCAGGCATCAGATTATAAAAGCAATTAGAGATTTTTTTGATAATAATAATTTTACACTGATTGATACTCCTATATTTACTCCTAATGCTGCAGAAGGAACTTCAACATTATTCGAGACTAATTATTTTGATTCTAAAGCATACTTGTGCCAAACAGGTCAATTATATGGTGAAGCTAGTGCTATGGCATTTGGAAGACATTATAATTTCGGACCATGCTTTCGTGCAGAAAAAAGTAAAACAAGACGACACCTTACGGAGTTTTGGATGGTTGAGCCTGAGATTGCATATGCTGATATAAATGAAAATATGCAATGGGCAGAAAATTTGATAGTATATATTATAAAACAGGTTTTAGAAAATAGGATAGAAGAATTAAATATTTTAGATCGCGATATAGAGAAAATAAAAAATATTAAAACTCCTTTTCCAAGAATAAGTTATACAGAATGTATAGATATTTTAAATAAATCTGGAAATCAAATTAAATGGGGAGATGATTTTGGCTCTCCTGAAGAAACTTATATAGCGAATCAATTTGATGCGCCTGTTATTGTCTATGGTTTTCCATCTGAAATAAAAGCGTTCTATATGAAAAGAGATCCTGAAAATGATAGTGTTGTTTTAGGTATGGATATCTTAGCTCCTGAAGGATATGGCGAAATCATAGGAGGTTCTGAAAGAGAAGTAAATATCAATACTTTATTAGATAGAATTAAAGAAGAAGGTTTAAACCGATCTGACTATGAATGGTTTTTGGATTTAAGAAGATATGGCTCTGTTCCACATTCAGGTTTTGGTATGGGGCTAGAACGTGTTGTTGCATGGATCTGTGGAATATCACATATTAGAGAAACGGTTCCTTTTGCAAGGACAATGACTCGTATCCACCAAATATCAGACTGGCTGAATAGATATCTTATTGAAAATAGATTAAATACATTTGTTGTAGGTGTATCAGGAGGAATTGATTCTGCTGTTACCTCAACATTATGTGCGATGACAGGTAAAAAAACGATTTCACTTATTATGCCAATTCATCAAAACCCTAATGAAACTAATAGAGGAGAAAAACACTGCGATTGGCTTAATAAACAATATGCAAATGTAGAAACTTTGAAAATAGATTTAACAAATCTTTATTCTCAGTATTTGAAAACAATCCCTGAAAAATTCCAGAATAAATTGGTCTTGGCTAATACTAGAGCAAGAATACGAATGTCTACACTTTATTTAATAGCAGGAAGCTCAAATGGAATTGTTGTTGGAACAGGTAATAAAGTTGAAGATTTTGGAGTTGGTTTTTTTACAAAATATGGTG
>CAYVTK010000034.1:0-7130 GCA_964454465.1 uncultured bacterium
GGTTTGGTTCTTTCAAATTTTTCTTTAGCCATTTTTCTTTTATCCTATTTTATTTTTTTATGATCTTACTGCTATTTTACCTTGAAATTTCTCTACTATTCTTTCTTGAATTGATTGTGGAACACTAGCATAATGTCCAAATTGCATTGTAAACACAGCCCTACCTTGAGTTAAAGACCTTAAATCTGTAGCATACCCAAACATCTCACTTAAAGGAACATCTGCATTTAAAATTTGGGAGTTATTTTCTCCTGTAAAACCTTTAACCATACCTCTTCTTGACGTAACATCACCCATAACATCGCCAAGGTATTCATCAGGCATAACTACTTCTAAAGTCATAATAGGTTCCATTAATTTAGGCTTTGCTTTTTTGACAGCTTCCTTAATAGCCATTGAACCTGCGATCTTAAAAGCCATTTCACTAGAATCAACATCGTGATAAGAACCAAAAGTTAGCGTAACCTGGACATCTTCAATTGGGTATCCTGCTAATGGACCATTTTTTAAAGATTCTTGAATTCCCTTATCTACTGCAGGTATATACTCCTTGGGAATTACGCCCCCTACAATCTTATTAATAAAAACATAACCTTTACCTGCTTCTGCAGGTTCAACAGATATAACAACATGACCATATTGACCTCTACCACCACTTTGTTTTGCAAATTTAGTATCTTGTTCAGTAGAATCTGTTATACATTCTTTGTACGCAACCTGCGGTGCTCCAACATTTGCATCTACTTTAAATTCTCTTTTCAATCTATCAATAATAATATCTAGATGTAATTCTCCCATACCTGATATTATCGTTTGGCCTGTCTCTTCATCTGTAGCAACTCTAAAAGTTGGGTCCTCTTCTGCTAATTTAACAAGAGCAGTTGTTAAATTTTCTTGATCTTTTTTTGAAGCCGCTTCAACAGCAACAGAAATTACAGGATCCGGAAAGTCCATTGATTCAAATTGAACGACTTTATTTTGGTCAGATAAAGTATGGCCTGTTTTAGTGTATTTTAAGCCAATCATACCCGCTATCTCACCTGTTTTTACAGTCTTTCGCTCTTCACGCTTATTGGAGTGCATTAACATCAATCTACCAACACGTTCTTTTTTACCTGAATTTGGATTATATATAAAATCTCCTGTTGTAACAGAACCCGAATAAACTCTAAAAAATGTAAGCTTTCCAACAAAAGGGTCTGTCATTATTTTAAAAGCCAAAGCGCTAAACGGCTCATCATGATCAGGCTTTCTAATAACTTCTTCATTTCCATTCTCTGCCGTTCCTTTGGTTACACCAATATCAAGAGGCGAAGGAAGAAAATCAATAACAGCATCGAGAGTTCTTTGAACCCCTTTATTTTTAAATGCAGAACCACATAAAACAGGAATAATACTGCCGTCTAAAGTTGCGCTTCTAACAGAACGTTTAATTTCCTCAGGAGTCAGTTCTTCTCCATTACTGTATTTTTCAAATAACTCTTCATCGCTACTTGCAGCTTCTTCAATTAATAGAGTTCTGTACTTTTCTGCAACCTCTTTTAAGTCATTAGGAATATCAGAAATTTCAAACTTAGAACCATCATCAGATGTATACATTATAGCTTTATTAGTAATTAAGTCTATTAATCCTGTAAAAATAACTCCTGCACCTATAGGCAACACCACAGGAATAGGGTTTGCATTAAATCTTTCTTTTATCATATCCAGAACTTTATAAAAGTCAGCTCCGGTTCTATCCATTTTATTAACAAATGCAATTCTTGGAACATTATATCTATCAGCCTGTCTCCAAACTGTTTCAGATTGAGGTTCAACCCCACCAACAGCGCAAAATAATGCAATAGCACCATCAAGTACTCTCAAAGATCTTTCAACTTCCATGGTAAAATCAACGTGACCAGGAGTATCTATAATATTAATTCTATTCTTACCTTCATTCCAGAAACATGTCGTTGCAGCAGAAGTGATCGTTATTCCTCTTTCTTTTTCTTGATCCATCCAATCCATAGTAGCTCCACCTTCATGTACCTCACCTAGTCTATGCAGCCTTCCAGTATAATACAATATCCTTTCTGTCATAGTAGTTTTTCCAGCATCAATATGTGCCATAATACCAATATTTCTTACATCTTTTAATGGAATATTTTCACTCATCTTATTTTACCTGAAATGTGCAAAAGCCTTATTAGCTTCAGCCATTTTATGTGTATCCTCTCTTTTCTTAATAGATGAGCCTTCTTTATTTGAAGCTGCAATTAACTCAGCTGCAAGTTTAGAAGACATACTATTTCCTTTTCTTGATTTCGAATAAATTAAAAGCCAACGCATAGCTAATGCCATTCTTCTATCAGTTGATACTTCCATTGGAACCTGATATGTTGCGCCACCAATTCTTTTTGACTTAACCTCTAAAATTGGAGCAACATTATTCAAAGCCTTTTTAAATACTTCTAAAGGATCATCTGTCTTTAATTGACCCTTTATAATATCTAATGACCCATAAAATATTTTTTCAGCAATACTTTTTTTTCCATCTTGCATAATATAATTCACGAATTTTGCGACAGTAAGATCTTTATAAATTGGATCTTTTAATATTTTTCTTTTCTCTGGTCTTCTTCTACGCATCTATTTATTCCTTAGGCTTTTTAGTTCCATATCTAGATCTGCTCGATCTTCTATCCTCAACACCTGAAGGATCGAGAACACCTCTAACAACATGGTATCTTACTCCAGGTAAATCTTTTACTCTACCTCCTTCAATAAGAACAATAGAGTGTTCTTGAAGGTTATGCCCCTCTCCAGGTATATACGCAGCTACTTCAAAATTATTTGACAGTCTAACCCTAGCAACCTTTCGTAAAGCAGAATTAGGCTTCTTAGGTGTCGTTGTATAAACACGAGTGCACACACCTCTCTTCTGAGGACATGCTTTCAATGCAGGAACCTTATTTTTCTTAATCTGCTTTTTTCTTCCTTTTCTTACTAACTGATTTACAGTCGGCATTCCTTCTCCTTATTTTAGCCCGTTAATCTACAAACATGATTGCAAGTGAACCAAATATTAATTTTAATTTATTTTTTTTCCTCTAATTCTACCTCATGTTGTTCATTGGTATCATCAATAGGTATATCATCATCTAAATCATCACTGGGCTTGCTTACTATAATATCTTTATTATCAGCATGTCCGGTCCCAGCAGGGATTAATCTGCCAATAATAACATTTTCCTTTAATCCAAGTAATTCATCTGTCTTACTTTCAACTGCGGCGTCAGTTAATACCCTTGTTGTCTCCTGAAAAGATGCTGCAGAAATAAAACTTTCAGTATTCAATGAAGCTCTAGTGATTCCTAGAAGTAAAGGAGTTGAAGTAGGAGGTACAGCTTTTCTTGATTTAATACTCTTTTTTCCTGCATCTTTAAGCTCAGCATTAATATCAGCTACATTTTTTTTAACTACTACATCACCAGCTTCATACTCTGAATCACCAGAATCTTTAATAACAACTTTTTTAGAAGTAGCTTCAACAATCTGTTTAAACTTTATTTTACTAATTCTATCACCTTCAAGTAATTCACTATCTCCAGAATGATTAACTTCTACTTTTTGCATCATCTGTCTTACAATAATTTCTATATGTTTATCATTAATTTTAACACCTTGAAGACGGTAAACCTCCTGTATTGAATTAACTAGGTATTCTTGAGCTTTTGCAGAACCGCTAATTTTTAAAATATCTTTTGGAGAAATTGAACCTTCACATAGCCTATCCCCTGCATAAATAAAATCTCCTTCATGCACTATAATATGCTTACCATAAGGAATCTTATATGTTTTTTTAGTTTCTTTATTCTCTATTATAACTTCTCTAATTCCCCTGCTTATTTTTCCAAAAGCAACATTTCCATCGATTTCAGAAGCTATTGCTGGATTCTGAGGATTTCTAGCTTCAAAAAGTTCTGCTATCCTTGGCAGGCCTCCTGTTATATCTCGAGTCTTACCTGACTCTCTTGGAATTTTAACTAAAATTTGACCTAATTTGACTTTTTCACCATCCTTGACCACAACATTTGCCTTAACAGGAAGAATACTAGAACCCCCACCTAACAATTCCCCTTTTTTATTACAAATTTCTATTGAAGGGCTTAAATTCCTATCTTTTGATTCAGTAATCACTATCATTTTCTTTCCGCTTTCTATTGCTTCTTCTGAATAAGTCTCCCCATCAATAAAATCTTTAAATTTAACATATCCATCAGTTCTTGCTAAGATTACATCAGTATATGGGTCCCAAGAAAAAAGTAATGTTCCAATTTTAATTTTTTGGTTATCTTTTATATATACTTTAGATCCATAAGGAATTTTCCAACTAGTTAAAGCTTCTCCTTTATCATTAAGCAAATCAATCTGACCGTTTCTTGATTGAGACACATTAACCTTTTCACCCGTTTCATCTTCTGAAGGAATTAATTGGAGATTATCAGAAAATTTAATTTTACCTGCTGTTTTGGATATTCTTTGAGACTCTTCAACAATTCTAGATGCAGTTCCCCCAATATGAAAAGTTCTTAGCGTTAACTGCGTTCCGGGTTCTCCAATAGACTGTGCTGCCATCACACCAACAGAATCTCCAACTTTTGATGGCCCTTGATTTGCTAAATTTACACCATAGCATAACGCACATAAACCCCTTTTGGCATCACATGTCATAACAGACCTTACTTTTACAAACGGAATATTTGCATTACTTATTAGCTCAACTTTTTCTATAGATAGAAAATCTCCTGACTTAACTAATGTTTTTTTATTAATGGGATTAATCACTTTTTCTAAAGTATACCTTCCCAGGATTCTCTCCTCTAAAGGCTCTACGATTTCTTCGCCTTCTTTTAAATCACTCATTAAAACGCCTCTTTTTGTTTTACAGTCATGAACTGTTATAGTAACATCTTGAGCAACATCAACCAATCTTCTTGTTAAATATCCAGCATCAGCAGTTTTTAAAGCTGTATCTGCAAGTCCTTTCCTAGCACCATGAGTAGAAATAAAATATTCAAACACAGATAAGCCTTCTTTGAAATTTGATTTTATTGGATTTTCAATAATCTCTCCAGAAGCTCCAACCATACTTTTCTTTGGCTTAGCCATCAATCCTCTCATACCAGCTAACTGTTTAATTTGATCTTGACTTCCTCTTGCTCCTGAATCTGCCATCATATATAGAGGATTAAAGCCTTCTTTATCATTTTCTAGATCTTTAAACATCTCTTCAGCTACTTCCTTTGTAGCATGGGTCCAGATATCAATGGTTTTATTATATCTTTCTCCCTCAGTAAGTATATGCTTAGAAAATTTTTCCTTTACTCCGTCAACTTTTTTTTCTGCACTTTCTATTATATCAGTTTTTTTATCAGGGATATGTATATCTGAAATTGCAATTGATAGACCGCTTTTGTATGCAAAATAAAAGCCAAGGTCCTTCAGCTTGTCTAAAAATCCAACAGTTATATAATTTCCAGTTATATGATATGAACGACTAACTAGAGCTTCAATATCTTTTTTACCTAAAAGTTTATTAATAAATCGTACTTCTTGTGGTAAAATTTCATTAAAAAATATTCTTCCTACTGTTGTATCTTTTATCCAGGTACCATCATCATCTCTAAAATCAACAATTGAATGTAAAGAAACTTCATTATTTTCATATGCTAAACGAACCTCATTATAACTACCAAATTTACTGCCTTCTCCAATTCCACCTACCTTTGATCTCGTCAAATAATAACAGCCTAACACCATATCTTGCGATGGAATAGCTATAGGCTTACCATGAGCAGGGTGAAGGATATTATGACTAGAGAGCATCAACATCCAAGATTCCATTTGAGCCTCAGGAGATAAAGGAACGTGTACAGCCATTTGGTCACCATCAAAGTCAGCATTAAATGCAGCGCATACTAATGGATGCAATCTAATTGCTTTTCCATCAATTAAAACAGGCTGAAATGCCTGAATGCCTAACCTATGGAGAGTAGGAGCCCTATTTAATAAAACAGGATGATTACTAATAGCATATTCCAAAACATTATAAACTTGATCAGATTTTTCATCAACCATCATTTTTGCACTCTTCGGGGTCCTTGTATATCCCCTTTTAATTAGTTCATTAATGATTTTGGGCTTAAATAATTCCATCGCCATATCTTTTGGAATTCCACATTCATGTAATTTAAGTTCTGGGCCAACAACAACTACAGACCTCGCAGAATAATCAACCCTCTTACCTAAGAGATTTTGTCTAAATCTTCCACTTTTACCTTTCAGAGCATCGCTCAGCGATTTTAAGGGTCTTCTAGTTCCACTTCTAACGGCAGATTGCATACGGCTATTATCTAACAATGAATCAATTGCCTCTTGCAACATTCTTTTTTCATTTCTTAATATGACATCAGGGGCCTTAATTTCCATTAACTGCTTCAAACGGTTATTCCTTATTATAACCCTTCTATATAAATCATTCAAATCAGAAGCGGCAAATCTTCCTCCTTCAAGAGGAACTAGCGGTCTAAGATCTGGAGGTATGATGGGCAATATACTCAACACCATCCACTCAGGTTTATTATATATTTTTTTCTCTACCTTAGGATCAAACTTCTTTAAAATTCTTAAACGCTTTAAACATTCTTCTTTCTTTGCAACAGATGTTTTTTCATTGTTTACAATTTGAGTCAGATTATTTAAAGTTTGAGAAACATCTAAATCTGACAATAATTGTTTAATTGCAGCGCCACCCATCATAGCAATAAAATAGATATCTTCATCAACGTCTTCATCGGATGCAACATCTATTCCAAATTCATATTCAAGATCAAGATATTCATCTTCTGTAATTAACTCTCCATATTTTCTACCTGATTTTCCTGGGTTTGTTATAACAAATTTTTCATAATACACAATGCTTTCTAAATTTTTAGTTGTATAACCCAATAGATAACTTATTTTACTAGGTATAGAACGCAAATACCATATATGAACAACAGGAACAGCTAAAGTTAGATGACCTATCCTTTCTCTTCTTACAGACTTTCTAGTTACTTCTACACCACACCTATCGCAGACAATAC
>CAYVTK010000035.1:0-7113 GCA_964454465.1 uncultured bacterium
TTCCTGTTACAGATCCTAATATCAATCTTCAGGTTTTAAAAATCACAAGTGTATTTATGACAAAGCTAACTGTTGGATTTTTTTTTGGTTTAATAACTTCTTTCCCTGTTTTTTTATATCAAATGTTAATTTTTATATTACCTGCTTTTAATAACAAACTAACTTTTTTAAAGATTTTATCCTTTATTTTTTTATCACTTTTTCTTTTGTTATTAGGCCTATTTTTTGGTTATTATATAATGATTCCTGTTTCTGTCACGTTTTTTAAAAGCATATCCTTAGATTTAGCTGGTTTAGTTAGCTTGAATTATACCTTGGAAAATTATTTAGTTTATCTAATATGGATACTTATTATATCATCTCTTATTTATCAAATGCCAATTTTAATTTTTGTACTCGTAAAGATTGGTGCTGTTGATTTAGCATGGCTTAAATCTAATAGGCATTATGTTATTGTAGGTTTTTTTATTTTAGCAGCTATTTTTACTCCCCCTGACCCAATTAGCCAAATTATGATAGCTCTGCCTCTTATAGGGCTATATGAGATTACTCTATTTTTTATATCATTAATAAATAGAAAAAAATGAAAGAAATAATTAATAAAATGATTCATCCCATAAATGATGATTTTAAAGAATTTAATTCTTTTTTAGAGAATAATTTACATTCAAGGGTTAATATAATTAATAGTATTACAAAATATTTAATTAAGAATAAAGGTAAGCAGTTTAGAGCTATTCTATGTCTTCTATGTTCAAAATTGACAGATAATAAAGTTAATAAATTTTCTTTTTTAAGTGCTTCTACAGTTGAGATTCTGCATGTTGCAACTTTACTCCATGATGATGTTGTTGATGACTCAGATATACGTAGAGGATGGCCTACTGTAAATAAAATATGGAAAAATAAACTTTCAATCCTTATTGGTGATTATTTATTTTCAAAATCACTTACGAATATATCTCAATTCAATGATCTTGATTGTGTAAAAATATTATCTGATATATCAGAACGTTTAAGTGAGGGAGAAATTATGCAAATTGAAAAAGCTATTAATAAAGATATAAATGAAGAAGAATACTTTAAAATGATTAGCGATAAGACGGCTTCATTAATATCTGCATCTTGCTATTTGGGTTTATATAGTACAAATCAAGATAAGGAATTATGTGATACAATTAAAAGTTTTGGTGAATATCTGGGTATTGCTTATCAGATTAAAGATGATTTATTTGATATTATTGGGAATATTAATAATACAGGAAAAAAGTCAAATCTTGATTTGAAAAAAAATATGTTGACTTTGCCATATATCCATGTACTAAAAAAGCTTGATAATAGAGAGAAAAAGAAATTTTTAAGTAAAATAAAAAAGCATGCTTCAAAATCAGATATCAGTAATATAAAAGAGATGATTTCTGATTTTGGTGGTATAGATTATACAGAAAATAAAATTATTGAAATTTCAAATAAGGCAAAAGAAATGCTTGATAAATTTCCTGAATCAAAATATAAAGATGCTTTAAATTTAGCTGTAGACTTTAATATTACTAGAGTTCACTGAAAATATGACAAAAAAAAGAAAAAATATATATAACCTAGCTAATTTTTTAAGTATTTCAAGAATTTTTGCAGCGATTCCTTTAATTGTGTGCTTTGAAAATTTCAATACAGACATAAATTATTATTATTATTCAATTCTAATTATTCTATTTATTGTTTTATCAGATGTATTAGATGGTTATTTTGCAAGATTATCTAATTGTGTTACTGATTTCGGGAAAATTATTGATCCTATAGCAGATAAGGCATGCTTCCTGGTTGTATTGATTTATCTGATTGATCAATATGGAGTACAGAATTATATTTTTAATCCATTTCTATTATTTTATATCATTTTAGTTTTAAGAGATGTAATTATTATATCACTTAGTTTATATAATATTACCCAAAAGAAACATATCTCTGAATCTAATAGTTCAGGAAAATTCTTTATTTTCTGTTCTAGTATTATGATTATTTTTTATATATATGATATTAATCCATTAATTGCTCAATTGCTTTATTTTATATCATTGTTCTCAATGATCTTTAGTATGTTAGTATATATAAAAGAACATAATTTGATAAGAAAAAAATGAGTATTTTAGGTAAGACATTATCAAGCTTATTTAAGACGCGCTCTGTTATAAGAGATACTTTTAAGAAAGTTATGGGTAAAGCAGTTCTAACAGAAGATGATTATGCAAGTATAGAAGAATGCTTATTAAGTGCTGATATTAGCTGGGATATTACAGAGACTATTATTGATAAGATAAAATCTGAATCATTTAAAAGTGATAATTGGGAGGATGTGCTTGTAGAATTATTATCTGATATTATTATTGATAATAAAAAAGAAATGAAAAAAATAATATTAATGGTAGGTGTTAATGGAGTTGGAAAAACAACAGCATGTGCTAAGATTGCAAATTATCTAAAAAATTTAAATAAAAAAGTAATATTGGTAGCAGCTGATACATACAGAGCTGCAGCAACTAAACAATTACGTTTGTGGTCAGAAAAACTCAATATCGACTGCATTTTCAATGATAAAACAGCCGATCCTGCTTCAATAGCATATGATGGTGTGCAATCAGGTTTATCTAAAAATTTTGATTATATTATAATAGATACAGCCGGTCGTTTACAAAATTCAAAAAATTTGATGAATGAACTTGAAAAAGTATATAAAGTTATATCAAAATTATCAAATGAAATTTCTGTTGTAATGAATTTAGATGTAAATATTGGTCAAAATTCAATATCTCAGATTGAAGAATTTAATAATACTATACCTATTGATACTGTTATCTTAAATAAGATGGATGGAACATCAAGGGGAGGTATTGCGTTATCTATTATAGATAATTTTAATATTCCTATATCATTTATAGGTGTAGGAGAACAGATGAATCATTTAATTGAGTTTGATTCAGAAGAGTATATAAAATCTTTAATAATTGACAATTAAAGATTTAGGAGATAAAATTGAATAAAACAGTATCATTGGTAAGCTTAGGATGTGCTAAAAATTTAGTTGATTCTGAAATTTTAGTAGGGGGCCTTAAAAAAGAAAAATTTAAGATGGTTGATAACCCTGAAGAATCTGATGTTATTATTGTAAATACATGTGGTTTTTTAGATACAGCAAGAGAGGAATCTGTAGATGCAATTTTAGAGTGTGGTGAAATGAAAAAAAATGCAGGTGTTGAAAAACTTTTAGTTATGGGTTGCTTCTCAGAACGTTATGGCAATGACCTTATAAAAGAAATGCCAGAAGTTGATAAATTTTTTGGAACTAATGATCATAGTGTTGTATTAAGTTATTTAACAGGGAAAAAATACAAAAAGGATGACCCCGATTACTATAGGTCTATTCTCACGCCTAAACATTATGCATATTTAAAAATAGCTGAAGGTTGTGATAATGTTTGCAGTTTTTGTTCAATTCCTTCAATGAGAGGTATTCAAGTTAGTAATACATTAGAAAATAATTTAATAGAAGCACAAAGGTTAGCTGATAATGGAATGAAAGAACTATTGATTATAGCTCAAGATACAACATCATATGGATGGGATTTAAATCCCAAATCTTCTCTTCATGATTTATTAGATGTTTTAGATAATATTGATAATTTAGATTGGATAAGACTTCATTATGCGCACCCAGCTCATTTGCATAAGGAGGTAATAAGAAGATTTTCTACTTTGAATAAATTAGTTCCATATATTGATATGCCAACACAGCATGGATCGGATAAAATCCTTAAAGATATGAGAAGAGGGCTTGATTCTAGAGGTATTAAAAAACGTATTGATGAATTAAGAAATACTAATAGCAATATATCTATTAGAACTAGTATTATTGTAGGATTTCCAGGAGAGACAGATAAAGAATTCAATGAATTATATGATTTTGTTAAGGATACCAGATTTGATCGTTTAGGTGTATTTGAATATTCTGAGGAAGAGGGAACACATGGAGCAAAGGTGTTTTCTGATGATATTCCTAAAGATATTAAAAAAGAAAGACGGGAAGCTATTATGATGCTTCAACAAAAGATAAATTATGAAAAAAATATTGATAGAGTGGGTTGTGAAGAAAAAATATTAATTGATGTTGTGAATGATGAGGGATGGTCACTTGGACGTTCATATAGAGATGCTCCTGAAATAGATAATTATGTTAAAATCAATCAAAAATTACAGGTAGGAAGTATGTATGATATAAAAATAGATAAAGCATATGAATACGATGTTGAAGGAATTCTTGTAAATGGATAAGAAATTCAAAGTATTAAAAATAGACCATGTTGCAGTAGCTGTTAATAGCTTAAAAGAATCTAAGAATATATTTACTCTACTTGGTATGAATATTGGACATATTGAAAATGTATCCACTGAAAATGTTGATGTTCTTAAAATTTACCCAGAATCAGATGATCATACAATTGAGCTTTTAGAGCCAACAAGTAAAAATTCTTCAGTACAAGAATTCTTAAATAAAAGAGATCAAGGGTTACATCATATAGCTCTTGAAATTGATAATATTTATAATGCAATTGAATACTTAGAAGATAATAATATTAAAGTTATTTATAGTTCCCCTCAAAAAGGCGCAGATAATAAATTGATTACATTTATACATCCTAGTTGTACTCCTGGTGTATTGATTGAATTATGTCAGTTAGCCTAGTTTATGTCTCTTAAAAATCAAGTTAAATCTATTCCTAATAATCCTGGTGTATATTTTTTTAAAAATAAGGATGATGATATAATCTATATAGGTAAAGCTAAAAACCTTAAAAATAGAGTTCGATCATATTTTAATAAAAATAATCAAGATACTAAAACTGGAGTTATGGTATCAAATGCCCGTAATATTGAGTATTTAGTTGTAGGTGATGAGGTTGAGGCAATCATTACAGAGGCTAATATGATCAAACAATATAAACCACGTTATAATGTTTTCTTGAAGGATGATAAAACGTTTCCATATATCATTATTACTAATGAGCCTTATCCTAGAGTTGAAATCATTAGGAAGAAAAATTTACATAAAGATGGAAATATATATTTTGGTCCTTATACTGACGTTAGTTATTTACGAGAGGTCGTAAAAGTATTGCATCGTGTTTTTCCAATTAGAACATGCTCATATTTTATAGATAAACACTCTATAAAGGATAAAAAAGTGCAGGTTTGTCTTGATTATCATATAAAGAAATGCCAAGGTCCCTGTGAAGGTCTTGTCTCAAATAAAGAGTATAGAGATATGATAGAATCTGTAGTGCAATTTTTAAAAGGCAGGAATAAAGATATAAAAAATAAAATTGAATCTATGATGAAGTATGCAAGTATGACATTAAATTATGAAGAAGCCGCAAGATTAAGAGATCAGCTTGTAGCTTTAGAGTCTTTTTATAAAAAACAAAAAAAAGTAGCTCATGATTTTAATAATAGAGATATTCTGCATGTTTCAACTAAGGATACATATGGGATTGGGTTTGTTATGAGAATTAGAAATAGTTTTCTTATTGGAAGAGAAAAATTTAATTTAAAAATTACAAATGATAGTTTTGAGAATTTGATAAATATGTTTTTAATTCAATACTATAACAGCACTTTTGATATTCCTGCAGAAATAGTTATTGATGCAAGCCTTGAAAATACTAAAGCTTTGGAAGATTGGTTGACATCTAAGAAAGGTAAAAAAGTGAAAATATTAAGACCTCTGAAAGGTGATAAGAAAAAAATGCTTAATCTTTGCATTAAAAATTCTGATATGATTATTAAAGATTTGGTAATCAAAAAAATTAGAAGAAAAGAATATATTCCTAAAGTATTAAGTGAATTGCAAGAAGTTTTATCTATGCCTGTGCTACCAAAAAGAATAGAAGCATTTGATAATTCAAATATACAAGGTAAAAATCCTGTTGCAGGTATGGTATGTTTTATAAATGGGAAACCATTAAAAAAAGAATATAGAAAATTTAATATTAAATCTGTTAAGGGTATTGATGATTTTGAATCGATGAGGGAGGTTATTTTCAGGCGATGCAGCCGTCAAATTAAAGAGAATTCTCCAATGCCTGATTTAATACTTATTGATGGGGGAAAGGGGCATCTATCTGCAGCGAATAGTTCTCTTGATAAATTAGGATTAGGTTATATCTCTATTATAGGTTTGGCCAAAAAATTAGAGGAAGTTTTTTTACCTAACTCTTCTAACCATCAGAATATTAGTAAAACATCGCCTGCATTGTATTTGTTAAGAAAGATAAGGGATGAAGTACACCGGTATGCTATTACTTTTCATAGAGAACAAAGGGGAAAAGATGCGCTAAGTTCAATTTTTAATAATATTAAGGGTATGGGGCCTAGTCGTATAAAGAAAATATGGAATCATTATGCATCAATAGAAGAGATAAAAAAGGATTCAGCTGATACAATATCTCAAAAAACAAAGATTCCTTTAGAGGTGGTTACTAATATCAAAGAGATAATCAAGTGAGCTTTATAGATTTCCTGTTAATCCCTGGCTTTATTATGTCCATAGCCTTATCTATTATTTTAGTTTGGATTAATTTACCAGGAACATTTGTTTATTTTTTTCTTATAGGTATTATAAGTGCTCTAAATAATTTTGATATAATTTCCAAAAATCTTTTATTAATAATATTATCACTTTTTGTATTGCTCGAGATTATTGAATTTTTATTATTAGGATTAACTGTAAAGTTATATAATGGACAAAAATCCTCAATTTTTTTATCTATCTTAGGAGGTATATCTGGTGCAATTATAGGAAGCTTTATTTTTCCATTTATCGGATCATTTATTGGTCTTATTATAGGATCTTATTTGGTAACTTATTTTAATGAGAAAAAAGAAGGTAAGTCTGTAAAAGATGCAATCAAAGTTGCGGATAGTACTGTACTAGGTTATGTTCTTTCAAAAGGATTGAAAACACTCGCTATTCTTGGTTTAGGAGTCTATTTAAGTTTTAATTATTTAAATTAATAATTATTATTACTTTCCTTTGATAAATCAAGCGGAAAGAAACTAACT
>CAYVTK010000036.1:0-7082 GCA_964454465.1 uncultured bacterium
TTCTTATTTTATCAACAATTCCATCTTTAATACGCATAGTACAAAAATTTTGTTTTTGAATAATTGTTGAATTTATTTTTGTTCTAATTGCAAATGTATTGTTTGGCTGAATAATCTTATCCCACTCAAAACGATAGATTGTTTTATAGAGATTATTATAGTTTGAGATATATCCATCAAAGAGTTTCATATGAAGATTCATTCCAACACGCGTTTTATAGTTGACTCGGTACATATCCTCTAGAGTCCCCTTGAAATAAACCCCTCCATGATCTATAGTTGTTGATTGTTTAAGATAGGAATGAGCTTCTTTTTGAAGTACATTTTCTAGTCCTCTTGGACATGTTAGATAAAATTCATGCATATAGGATTAAGATGTTGCGGTATCTTTTTTATATTCTAGAATTTCTTCTAATGGAACAAATTTATTAACACCTGTAGAGACTTCAATATCCTGACCTGTAAATTCACTAGGGTGTTGATACCCACTTGCGTGTGTTAGTTGCAGTAATTCTTTTCTAAAGCCCATAATATATTGCGCACATCTCTCTGCTTTACTAGAAATATTAAGCCCTCGTTGTAGCCATTTATTTTGTGTCGCAACTCCTGTAGGACAATGCCCTGTATGACATTTTTGTGCTTGTATACATCCTATAGAAAGCATAGATTCTCTTGCAACACTAATCATATCACAGCCCATAGAAAAAGCAATAATAGCCCTATCAGGGAAACCTAATTTAGCACTACCTATCCACGTAATTTTTTGTGTTAAATTTTTCTCTTTAAATATCATATAAACACGTTTGAAACCAATTTTAAATGGTAGGGATACATGATCAGCAAAGGCAAGAGGAGCAGCTCCAGTTCCTCCTTCTCCTCCATCTACTGTAATAAAATCTGGTCCTTGATTTCTATCTTCTATTCTTTGTGCTAACTCTTTCCAAAAATCTAATTTTCCAATTGCACTTTTGATTCCAATAGGTAGGCCTGATGTATCAGCTAATAATTCAATAAAATCAATTAATTCATCTACTGTTGAAAAAGCACTATGGTTATTAGGAGAAATACAATCTGTAAACGGAGTGATTCCTCGAATAGAAGCAATCTCTTGTGTAACCTTTTGAGCAGGAAGAATTCCTCCTTTACCAGGTTTTGCTCCTTGTGAAAGTTTAACTTCAATCATTTTGATATTAGGATTTTTTTCAACTGTATTCTTGAATTTATCTAATGAAAAACCTCCATCTTCAGCGCGTGCCCCAAAATATCCTGTCCCTAATTGCCAAACCGTGTCTGCTCCCTGAGAATGATAAGGACTAACCCCACCTTCCCCTGTGTTATGATAGCAATTTGCTTTAAGTGCCCCCTTATTTAGAGCTGTAATTGCATTTTCTCCTAAAGATCCAAAAGACATTGCTGAAATATTAATAATTGATTTAGGCTGATAGGGCTTTTTCCTGTTATTTGATTGACCAACTATTTTTTTACATGGAATTAAATAATCAATATTTTCTTTATCTATAGGAGCTGGAAATGTAGAGTGTTTGATAATAGGATAGCCCACTTCATATAACTGCTCTGTTGTTCCAAAACCAAATGTATTTTTTTGTTTTTTTGCAGTTGCATATATCCAGGAACGCTCTGCTCTATTAAAAGGCATTTCTTCTTTATCATTTGTTACCCAATATTGTCTGATCTCAGGCCCAATGACCTCTGCTAGATATCGTAGATGTCCAACAAGTGGAAAATTACGTAAGATAGCATGCTCTTTTTGGAATAAATCATAGATAACCACTAGACATACTAGAACTAATATTAATATTATAATGATTGAAAAATTCATATTACCTGAATTTAAGAAAATAAAGATTGTAAAATTATATTTTTAATGAATTGAATTATAAAAATTGCAATGATTGGAGAAATATCAATTCCCCCTATTGGCGATACAAAATTACGTATTGGACCAAGTACAGGATCTGATATTTGATAAATTAGTTTAATCAATGGTTGATAGGGATTATGAGGGAACCAAGATAGTATTACACGTATGAAAATAATGTAGGTTAAAATTTCAAATGCTATATGGATAATAGAAATCATTTGAATGTAATTTGATTAATCTTCTGATTTAAATCATCTTTAGACATCTTGCATAATTCTTCTAGCCCAAAACCAGAAACAGTATAGGATGCAATTGCAGTTCCATGCATGACTGCTTTTACGGGGTCATTTAATCCATGATTTGCAATATATCCTACTATGCCACCAGCAAAACTATCACCTGCTCCAGTTGGATCATATACAGGAGTGTTGGGTACAACAGAGACATAAGATATTTTATTATCATATGCTATAAGAGATCCATCTCCACCTTTTTTAATAATGACAATTTTAGGTCCTATTTTTAAGAAATCTTGAGATATTTCCTCTAGATTATCTTTCCCTGTTAATTGCATAGCCTCTTCATCATTTAACATAAAAATATCCACTTTCTCTATGAGTTTCCAAACTTGATTAGGAAATAAATCAATCCATAGATTCATTGAGTCTGCAACAATAAGATGAGGTGATTCCACTTTATTAATTACATCGAATTGTAATTCAGGCTGGATATTTCCAAGATATAAGATAGGTTGATTAAAATTTTCATTAATAGTAGGTTTAAAATTTTCAAATACACCAAGTTCTGTAAATAAAGTTTCCCTATAAGAATAATCATGATTGTATTCACCCCCCCAGCTAAATGTTTTACCGGGTTTGATTTCTACAGACTTGGTATTAATATTATACTTTTTGAAAAGATTCCATTGTTCTTTTTTAAAATCATCCCCAACAACACCAATAATTGATACATCTGCATAATGTGATGCTGCAACACTAAAATAAGTGCATGATCCACCTAAGATAGTATCTCTATCTCCATTTGGAGTTTTTATTGAATCAAATGCTATGGAGCCAACAGCTAATATTTTCTTTGAATCTTGCATGTATCTATGTAATGTATCTTCTAAACTAAATTATTATATTCATAAATTAATTCTTTATATGGATATAATCAGAGCTATAATATGAAAAAGTTGATTTATTGTTCTACATGTGGACAAGAAAATAGTTTTAATCATATAGATGGTGCAATTAGGTATCATTGTAAAAAATGTAAAACAATACATTATCAAAATCCTAAGCCAACAGCAACTCTGATATGTCTCAAAAATGATGAAATTCTTTTTGTTAAACGTGCATTTAACCCAGGTAAAGGACAATGGAGTTTACCTGGAGGATTTTTAGAACTTGGAGAAACATTAGAACAGGGAGCAATAAGGGAATTAAAAGAAGAAACAAATCTTGATGGAGAAGTAATAAAATTAATTGGGAATTGTTCTTATTTTAATTCTATCTTTGGGGACATTTTATTGCTGGGTTTAGAAGTTAAAGTAGATAATTGGGAAATTTTATCTGCAGGTGATGATGCTCTTGAGGCTAAATTATTTAAAATTGAGGAATGTCCACCATTAGTTTTTGAATGCCATCAAAAAATATTTGATTTATATACTAAAAATAAAAAATAGTGATGAGATTATTAATTTTACATGGCCCTAATATGAATTTGTTTGGTATTCGTTCTGCAAAGAAAAAACAAATAATCACTTTAGATAAGATTAATCAACATATTAGACGCTTTATAAGAAATAAAAATTTAGAGATTAAGATTATTCAAACGCATAGCGAAACTAAGGCCGTATCTTATATACAAAATAACAGAAAAAAATTTAATGGAATTATTATAACTCCTGGACCATGGGATGAAACAGGATATATATTATTAGATTTATTACAGCTAATTAATATGAATTATACTATTATTAATATAGAGAATAAAAAAAATAATTTATTCAAAGACAGTAAGATTATTTATCATACAGATATTTTAAAATCATTTGAAGAGGCGATAGATCAATATGTTTCCTAATAATAAAACATTATCCTATCCATTATACTTTATAGGATTAATAATGATTATTTGTGGTGTTAGATGGCTCATACATCCAGAACCTTGGATGCTTGATGAAGTTGCAAATATTGAACGTTTAGGCATCACATTTGATACTTTATTTGCAGAAGAGATTAATACTACGTTACCTGACTATCTAACGCAGATTTATAGATTTTTTGGATTTTGGGTCGTCGTTATTGGATTATTTATTGTTTCTTTATCTAATAATATAATTAAAAATAATATTGGGACTCAGTTATTATCAATTATTGGGTTTATGATATTTTTTGGTATGTACCTAGGTTATACTTTTATTCCAAGTTCTCATTTTATTCAATTGATGTGGGCATTAATTTTCTGTTATATAATTAGTTTATATTCATATATTAAATTAAGGAAGTAAAGATTGGATAAATTATTATGCAAAATCGAAGATTTTAAATTTACACATGCTATCAATACAAGATGGAAGGATTTGGATGCATTTAGACATATTAATAATGCAATATTTCTATCATATATTGAAGATGCAAGAATTGTTCTATTAAGAAGATGGAATATTAACTATGCAGAAAAATCTTTAATTGTAGCTTCAGTGAAAATAGATTATTTGAAACAAGTTAAACACCCATCATCATTAATTATTGGCCAAAAAGTATCAAGGATAGGACATAAAAGCTTTGATATTCAGTCAGCAGTTTTTAATAAAAAAGATATTAAACCTGTTTGTATTTCTACTATTACAAGTGTAGCTTTTGATTTTATAAAAAATCAGACAGTAAAAGTTTTTGAAGAAATTATTGACGATTATCAAAAATAAAGTATAAATTTGAGTGTTAGAAGAAAGGAATAATGATATGATGAGAATATTAACTATTTTATTACTACCGTTGTTATTTATTGCAACATCATGTGATAGTGGTGGTGAAGGTACTGCTTGCTCTATTGATGCTAGTGGTCAATGGCGGTTTGAAGCATTTGAAATAGATTTTTCAGATAGTTGCGAATGTGATGGTGCATGTGATGAAATAGGGTTACAAGAGGCTATGATGACACATTTAAAATGTACAGATGTACAATTTGTAGGAAATTTAGTGGTAAATTTCTGTGACTCTGATGAAAATCAGAATGATTTATGTGATTGTAGCGAAGAAAATGATTGTACTAGAGGCCAACAAGATTGTCTGGTTTCATTTGAACGAGAAGAATGCGTGGATGCTGTTATAGGAAGCTTAGAGGCTGGTGTTACTTTCTTATTTAATGGTGATAATGCAGTAGGGACAACCAATCAGCAACTTATAAAAGATTTTTTAGAGGATTATCTTTTATGGGATGAATGGGGAAATCAAATAACTGGCTCTGGATGCACGGTAACAACATTAGCTACATTATATAGAGCTGACCCTGTTAGCAGTACTCCTGCAAGCGGAAACTAGATAAAAAATATCAATTTTTAATCAGAGCATATAGTCTATATGCTCTGATTAATTTAAAAAACTTCTCCAACTCCTCCCCTTCTGAAATCTCCTATCGCTTGATTTGGAGTCACACAATTTACTCCTCCAAAAAATAAACTTTTATTTTCAAAAGGTGTTATTTTGATATGTTTAAGGTAGTTATCATTTGGAACTTCTATTCCTGGTTCAAAATATAGTTCCTGGCCCTCTAAATGAATTCTTGGTGCGTTAATTGCTTCTTTAAGAGTCATATTATTAATTGTAAGATTTAATAAAACTTGTATAATAGCAGAGCGAATTCTATTACTACCACCGCTCCCTAAGATATAAACTGGTTTATTATTTTTCAAGACGATTGTTGGGCAAATCATTGTAGGTAATCTTCTTTGTATTGTCCATTGATGAAATCCATAAGGGTTTAAGTCTTGTTCGCCTAGCATATTATTCATCATAATACCAAATTCAGGAATAAAATGTCCACATCCTTCTCCATTAGTAGTTGTTAGACTAAAAACATTATTCCGTTTATCAATAATACTAATATGTGTAGTGGATCCAAAGCCAGATAATTTTGAAGTATCACCTATAAAGCTATCATCATTAAATAATGTAAAATATTTATCACATATTTTTTTAGCCAATACACCATTAATTTCCATTTCATCATTTGGATTATTACATACTTCCTCTCTTGCCATTGATGTTAAATTCATAGCCTTAACCAATTCGACAATATTTGGATTAAGTCGATTAGAATTCTTTAATAGATTAAGCATAAATACCATTAGAGTGCCACCATATGAAGGTGCTGGGTTAGTAATAATTTGATATTCTCCAATATCAATGCTAATAGGTTTTCTAATTTGCACCTTATAGTTTGCAAGTTCTTGTTTATTAATATATCCCGAAGAATGATAAAAATTATGTATAACTTCTGCACCTTCCCCTTTATAAAAAAAGTTTTTTCCATATCGTGATAATAAAGACAAAAAATCTGCGAAATTAGGATTTTTAAATATATCTCCTTCATTTAAAAATTTATTCTTATTAGTGAACATTTGACTGCCTTCTTTAGAATGTAGCAATATTGGTTTAACTAAATAATTGATATAGTGCTGATATTTAGATAATTTAACTCCATTTTTTGCAATATCTATTGCAGGTTCAAGAACTGTCTTTAAAGGTAAGGTTCCCTTTTTGCTATGTATATCTAATAACCCTGCAATATTTCCAGGAATTGCCGTTGAACCCTTACCTATATGAAAATCTTGTATTGTATTACCAAAGTCAACACTAATTTTTTTGAAATCAATTGTATGGTTAATTGGCTTTGGACAGTTTACAAAAAAATCATAAATCATTGGTGGATTTTTCCCATCTATTCCAAGCATGATTCCACCACCACCTGCACCCGTTAGTGCAAATTCAGATGTCATGCTGGTAAATACAGAAGCAACCCCTGCATCAAATGCATTTCCTCCATCACAAAATATTTGTTTTGCAGTCTCTACAGCTTCTTTTGATCCTGCTGCAATTGCGCCATATTTCATATAATAAATTCTTTCACTATTTATATAACTTTTTATTAAAGATGTAGAATAAATTATTAATTTATAATATATATTTATAAT
>CAYVTK010000037.1:0-5004 GCA_964454465.1 uncultured bacterium
AATTATTACAGATATTTATAAAGTTTGTACCTGATCCAGATGCAAATACAACAATTTTCTTATTTTTTTTCATACAACTTCTTTTTAACTAGACTAATTATATCTTCATATGCTTTAATATCTTTAAAGATATTAAAGTCATCTGTCTGAATTACTAATACTTTTGCAGATTCAATTTTAGCAATCCATTTATTATAATATATATTTAAGCTATGTATATATTCAGATGAGATTTCAGCCTCATATGACCTTTGCCTATTATTAATACGAGACATCAAAGTGTCGGTACTAGCTTTTAGATAAATTATCAAGTCAGGCTGCTTAATAAATTCTACCATTGCATTAAATAAGTTACAATATGTTTGATAGTCCCTATCAGACATATGTCCTAATTCATATAAATTAGTAGCAAAAATTTCTTTATCTTCATAGATAGTTCTATCTTGAATAAAGCTCTTGCCCTTTTCAAAATATTTTATTTGGCTTGAGAATCTTGTGTAAAGGAAATACATCTGTAAATTAAAGCTCCATCTTGACATATTATCATAAAAATCAAAAAGATAAGGATTATCAATTACAGACTCATAAATTGGTTCTAAATCTAAATCTTTAGATAGCTTTTCAGTAAGAGTTGTTTTACCAACTCCTATGTTGCCAGCAATACCTATATTATATATAGTATTCAAATAAATACTCCATTCACAGAATTATTAGATTGATCTATAATCTTTATTTTTTTAATCTTATTAATAAAATTTTCATCTCCTTCAACATTAACCCTAATATAATTATCAGTCCATCCACTTAAAATTCCTTTATCATATTGTTCAAATAATACATTTAATGGGCTGTTCATGTTTTTATTAATAAAATCATTATATTTATTAGAAGAAAGTTGTCTTAATTTATTTCTCCTAATAGCTATAATATCATTTTCAATTTTAGGAAAAATATTTTTAGCACTTGTATTATCTCTCTCAGAATATGAAAAAACATGCAAATAGGATATATCTAAATTATTCAATAAATCGTAAGTCTGATTAAAATCTTTCTCTGATTCATTTGGGAAACCAACAATAGTATCAACACCTATACATGAATTTGGTAAATATTTTTTGATGCTCTGTATTCTATGGTAATAATCAGAAGAAGAATATCTCCTTTTCATCAATCGTAAAATTTTATCAGATCCTGATTGTAGAGGAATATGTAAATGGGGCATCGCTTTTTTTGAAGATGATAAAATATGCAAGATCTCATCACTTAATAAATTAGGTTCTATTGAAGATATTCTATATCTTTCAAGATTATCTATTAACTCAATTTTTTCTAATAATTGTGCTAGGTTTTCATTATACTGATGACCAAAATCTCCAATATTAATACCACTTAAAACAATCTCTTTTGAACCTTGATTTATAATATTTTTAATCTCTTCTACTGTTTTGCTAACACTAAAACTCCGGCTCTTTCCTCGTGCATTAGGTATAGTACAATAACTGCAATTATATCCACATCCATCTTGAATTTTAATAAAAGCTCTAACTCTTTCATTTAAGGAATAAGAAACAGTGAAATTTTCAGTATTTGAGATTTCATTAACATATTTTTTTTTATTAATTTCATTCTCATTAATAATATCCCCTATATTAAATTTTTCCTCATCTCCAATAACACAACTAACACCTTTCATATCCATAATATCGTTTGGTTTTAATTGCGCATAACATCCATATACAATTATTTTTGTTTTAGGAAATTTTCTATTAATAGACTTAATTAATTTTTTTGCTTTTCTATCTGCTTTTTCAGTTACAGAACAAGTATTGATTAAACAAATATCAGAAAAATTTTCTATTGGGACTTGACTATATCCTCTATTAATGAGTTCTCTTCCTATATATGAAGAATCCGCGAAATTAACTTTACAGCCAAATGTATAATTCGAGAATGTTTTATAAGGTGTAGCCATAGCAATAATATATCACATTAATAAAAATCACGGAACTATAAAATTGATTCCCCTACAGTTCTTTTCGCATTAAATAATGTTGTATTTTATCGTACAGAAGGTGTGTTTTTTTAATTAGCTTAAATTTGTTCTTTTTATAAAATCCTACTGCATTTTCTCTTGAGTGTAAGATAATATATCTTTTCTTCTCTAATCTAGCAATTTTGATAAGTTCTGATAATATCAGATTCCCAATTCCAAATCCTCTAAAATTAGAATCGATTGCCATATACCTGATTTGGCTACTTTCAGTATCAATTTTATGAATTCTACCGACTCCTAAAACTTTTTCATTATAAACAGCCATAATATGCGAACTATCATTTTCTAATTCATCTTTACATGCTTCTAAATCATCTTCAAATTCTTTTCTTAAAACAAACCACCTTAGATAGTAATAATCATTAAAATCTTTTTTTGTTCTAGGAGATTTGATTTGAATTTTATCAATTAGCATTTACTGCAGGGTTAATTTTATTATATATATTTTTCGCTTCACAATCATCCCATAAATAGCACCAATAACATAAAAAACTTTCTTTTGGAGAAAAATCATTCTGTTTAATTGCAGACTTTATATTATCTGCATGAGATAATATTTTTTCTTTTATTAATTCAATATTATCTATATCAAAAATAATTCTAATATGTTGCTCTTTCTTATTTTTATTCTTTAAAAAATGCCAATTTAAAGCAATTTTCTTATTTGGATATTTAGGTTTAATAGCAAGTAAATAAATAATAAGTTGCATATCTTTTTTCATCATACCCTCTGTGCTTGGCTTGCCTGTTTTATAATCATGTATCTCTATATATTCTTCATTTTCATCCAATCTATCAATTATTCCTTTAAATGTATATTTTCCTATTTTCGTATTAACTACAATCTCATTACCAACTAAATTCTTAGTTGATATATTTGGGCCAGAGTTATTTCTATAATAATTCCTTAAACATTCAAGACCAAGATTCATAAAATAACTTTTATCGTATTTTTTTCTTATGGGAGCAATATATATTTGAGAGTGCCAATTATCATTCCATTTTTTTTTATATTTCTCTTCAATAACATCCCAAATATAATAATTCTTTTTTTTATTATACATCCATTCTAAGACTTCATGCACTACTTTACCCATGTAAGATTCTATACTTTCACTATTTGATCTTATTTTATCGATATATATTAATTTGTATTTATGAGGGCAATTAATAAATGTATTAATTTGAGAATAGGACAAATGATTATATTTTATTTTAGATATCATAAAATATCACTAACAATTTGAGCACTGATAATATCCATATATATTAATAAATATAAATTTTTTATTTTTATAAATCCATATTTCTTGATAATCACCATTTTGACCAATTTTATATTCTACATCAATAGGCTTTCCATATATGATATATATTTTACCCTTATCAGAATTAGATCCACTACCTGAAATACTTTTATATTTTAAATTTGCATATTTTACTCTTGAATAGAATTCATTAAACAAGGATGAGTTATCTAAATTTTCCCAATATTTTAAAATATATTTTATTTTATCATCTTTTGATAATTCAGCATAATTAATATAGTCTTCTTCTTCTAATAAATATGTAAAAGGTTCAACTAATATTTCATAATCATACTCAGAAAAAGCATTGTTAGTGAATGACACAAATATTTCTTTCTTAATATCTTTATAATAACAATCAATCATCAAATTATCACTAGAAAGACCAGCAATAGATATAGGTAATAAATTAATTTGGTAACTTGTAATATTTTCTTTATCAATTATTAAACTTAAATAATCTTGCTCCGTATTTATTTTTTTTTGTTTTATATCAAACCTCACGCCATTTGAATCTATAATATCATCTATAATTTGATATTTAATCCACAATGTATCTATATTAGAATACTCATCATAATCTAAAATTTCTGTTTTTTCATAATTATCATTATCCTTAAAAAAAAGAACAAGATCACTAAGAACTTCTGATTCTTTTATATTTAATATTATTGTCTTATCCCAATATTTATGATTTTCATAATCATTAATTTCTATATATACAGTCTCAACATCTTTAATTTCCATACTATCAAAAATAAAATTGTAATCCGACACATAATATGCAGAACTTGTTGTTTTCTCAAAATATTCTAAATAGACCAATTCTGACCATGAATCAGAATAAAGAACTTTGTTATCTTTATTTTTAAACTTTACTGAATAAACAACATTAGAGTAAAAACCATCTTCCTTTTTTATAAATATTAAAGATTCATATGGAACATAAAAATACAAGTCTAGTAATGATTGTTTTTGATCTAAATAATAATGGTCATATTTAATATCAATTTTAGTTTCTTTTTTTGAAATAATAGAAACAGGCAAACTACATGATGAGAATAATAAAACTAATATTAATATAAAATTATTCTTCATAGTGATATTTCCCCCAATTATAAAAAGAGATACCATTGCTAGTGCTAAACCACACCCAATTTTCATCACATTCAACACGATTAATTTTACCAAGAAGAATGCCATCAGAAGAATCGTATTCCAATCTAGAATTTGATTTCATATTGTATATTAAAGCATCAGTAGGACTATGTATCCATAAATAGTCATTACAAATATCAAAATCCTGTGCTCTTTGATAATTAACTAATAATTCTAACTCATAATCATTTTTCAATAGATATAAATTATTATTTTTCATTAAAACAATATTATCATTTTTTATATCAATTTTTTCAAATTTCTTATTTAATAAAATTGAATAATCTTCTGTTTCTACATTCATCTTAATCAATCCATTATTATTTAATATATATAAATATTTATCTAAAAAATTTATATCAAATATTTTACCATTATTTAATGCATAAAAGTACACATCAATTAAATTATTAGTTTTTACAGATACTGTTGCCAATCCACTTTCAGTAGCGAGGTAGATCATATCATTATAATATGCTAACTTAT
>CAYVTK010000037.1:5021-7043 GCA_964454465.1 uncultured bacterium
GGAAGGCCAGAAGACATATCAAGTAAAATCCATTTATTATTTTTTATTTGATAAATTAACAATCCATAATCTGTTGCAAGATACAGGGTATCCTCTACCCTATGTATATCATTAATATCCTTAGAAAAAATTCCAGGATATCTTTTTTGATAATATTTTGTCCATAAATTTATTTGTTCATTCCAATGATATAAAAATACAGGTTCTTGATTATAAAAAATATCAGAATAACTTGACAGTAGTTCATTATCTGTAATCCACCACCCTTGATTACTATCTAAATAGGCTACATTCATATTTAAAATTGATGGGATGGATTTTATTTTTTCAATTTCATCAGAATACTGGTTAATAAAAAAAATTTCTCCTGAGTTTGTTCCAATCCATTTCTGACCATACATATCATCAAGAATACATGTAACATATAAAGTTCTATTATTGCTTTTAATTTGACTATTTGAAATAATTTCTATATCACCAAAAGCATAATAATCATTTAAATTAGAATTAAAAGACTGTCTTGATGACGCCGACCAATCTACAGAAAGAAGCTCCATTTCAATTATATCATCATCGATTTCTTTTTGAACAAGACCAGTATAAGGATCTAAAAAAATATATTCATAATTTGATATCTTTATAATAATAAAATTTGAATTTGAACCTATATTTTTAATAGTTCTTAAATTAATATCAAAATTATAAAAATTAATTCTAGTCCAAACATTACTTAAATTTGATTTAAATAAAATATACTCATCATTTAATACCCATATATTGTCACGATATAAATCATAATGAATAATATGTATTTTTTTATTATCCAAATCACCTAACATATAATCAGAATAATAAAAATCTTTATTATCCTTATTATATATAAATAATCCATTTATTGAAGAAAAGAAAATTTCATTATGATTACAACTTATAGATGTAATATTCCTAGGAGACAAAACAGAATACCAACTATCTTCAGTATATATGAAATTCTTTGCAAAGCATAGATTGAGAATAATTATATATAATATATTTTTCATAAATTAAAATAAAAAAGCCGCTATAAAAAATTACGCGGCTTTTTTATTAAATACATCTAAAATAAATTTAAAGCAATTATCGAATAAGTACCATTTTCTTATTCATAATACCTTTACTATGTTGCAACTGATAAATATAGACCCCAGATGCAACTTCCTTACCAAATTTATTCTTTCCTGCCCAATTTATAGTATAACGACCTGCTGTATGATACCCAGATGCAAGATCATCTATATGATTACCAAGGATATCATAAATCTTTAAACTAATATAGCCATTTTCTGCAACATCAAAATTAATTGATGTTACAGGATTAAATGGATTTGGATAATTCTGTGATAATTTAAATACTGTTGGTATAGCATCTGATGAATCTAAGAGGTGCTCCTCACATGCTTCTTCTGAACAGAATAAACCATCAGAGTCTGGATCTGGATTTTCATAGTCACCTTGATATCCAGTACATGTAAATTGTGGCCCAGGACCATCACACACACCACAATAATCATATTCAGCAGTACCAAAACATTCACCTGTACAATCTTTATCTGCATTAGCTGTAAGACCTGTAGTTCCTTCTGCGCATTCACCACAATCATCTACTATAGCAGTACCAGAACATTCACCATTACAATCATAGCCATTTGGACATTCTATTGCACACTCAGCACACTCGCCACATACACCCTCACTATTATATACAGATAAACCATCACACACACCAGCACAATCTACGATTGTATCATTAGAAGGATCATTATCACAAAAACCAGCACAATCTAACTCCGCATCACCAAAACATTCACCGGCACAATCTATAGCTGCATTATTACCACCACAAACATCACAATCATCAACTACAGCAATACCATTACAGTTACCTGCACAGTCATAAAATCCATCACATGAATCACATTCTTCCATACTACCACCACATTCACCTGCACAGTCATATAAAGAATCATTAGAAGGATCAGCATC
>CAYVTK010000038.1:0-7028 GCA_964454465.1 uncultured bacterium
GTGTTAATATAAAAAAAAATTTGCAATTATTTATATCTAATTTATGTATTCTTTAATCCTAATTCTGTAAAGATGGAGCTACCTATTAACATAGCATCTTCATCAATATCAAAATGAGAACAATGTTGTGGTGTGCTCATAGGAGCTCTATCTTTTGGTGCTGATCCCAAAAAGAAAAAGCATCCAGGGATAGCATTTGAAAAATAGCTAAAATCTTCTCCCCCCATAGATAAATATGGAGCAATGACATTATCTTCTACAATGGTTTGTGCAATCTTTTTAAGATTATTAGTAATAGAAGAGTTATTAATAACAGGAGGATAACCATCTTTATATTCTAATTTGATCTTTGCACCAAACATTTGCTCTGTCCCTTGTATTATTTCTTTCATTCTAGTTTTAATAAGTTCTCTATTATTTTCTGTATAGGCTCTAGTAGTCCCCTTTAGAATTACTTTATCTGCAATAATGTTAAAATTATATCCTCCATTAATTTGACCAAATGTTACCACTGTATTTTCAAGGGGATTAGTATTACGACTTACAATTGTCTGCATAGCTTGAATTAAATATGATGCAACAACAACACAATCAACAGTCCCTTGTGGTGTTGCGCCATGTCCTCCTATACCTTGAATCTTAATAGTAAATATATCAGCTGCAGCCATCACTGGTCCATCTTGTACACCAACTGTTCCGCTTTTTTGATAGTTCCAAACATGTAATCCGTAGATTTCTTCAACATTTTCTATCGCTCCATCTTCAATCATAAATTTTGCTCCACCATACCCCTCTTCAGCAGGTTGGAAAATAAACTTTATAGTTCCTTGAATATTATTTTGATTTTTTGACAGAACCTCTGCAGCACCAAGTAACATAGCAGTATGCGCATCATGCCCACATGCATGCATAACACCATCATTTATTGATTTATAGATAACATTTCCTGTTTCCTGTATAGGAAGAGCGTCCATATCTGCTCTAAATGCAATTGTTTTACCTGGATTTGCACCTTCTAGGATTCCAACAACACCCGTTTTACCAATATTCTTTTGTACAATCAAACCATATTGCTCTAAACGTTCTGCTACAATTTTGGAAGTTCTAAATTCTTGGAAAGATAGTTCTGGATGTTTATGAAAATCTCTTCTAGTTCTAATAATTGTATTTCTAATTTTTAATACATCTGGGTTTATATTCATTAATTAAAATATCCTAATCCAAAGATAATCATCATTTCATCAGTACTTAATAAGCCAAAATTAACTTCAAAGTCTGTATCATTATAATATGTTACTCGAGACATTAGGCTTTGACCTGATGTAATTTGAAGCGGTGGATCTAATGATAAAACAGGGGGATGGGAATAATCTAGTGAAGTATATAATAACTCTTCTTCTCCATTTTCATGAATAAGTAAAATATCAAATCTTGTCATTAATTGATGTGCATGTGAAAATAATTGAAATATATTTAATTGAGTATTTCCATTTGATGGACTAATATTCATACTATTAATAATTTGGTTAGTACTGAAAACTTCTTGTAATGTAGTTTCTTGATGGGGAGGTAAAGAAATATCATTATCTCCTAATTGTAAAATACCAGCTACATGCTCAATATTTTCTACTAATTCAGTATGCATATTAAAATAGACTTCCCCTTGATTCGTTTGATCTGTATAATTAAAATAATGTGGATTTAAATCCAAGCCATATTGATTCTCAACTCTTAGGGCAACTCCATTAGGAAATTCATAACTCCATGTTGGCCATTGCGTACCAAATACAAAAATATGCTCATTAATTGCCTGCATTGCAATTAACTGATTGAAAAAAATATCTTCATATGGAGAATGTACATCTCTATAATCATATAATTCAGGTTCTCCCCATGCCCAACTATCAGAAAATTGATATGCTATAAAATGATGTGACCCTGGGGCCATAGCAATCTCTACCTTCTTTACAAAATATTCACCATCAATAGGTGGTACATAATAAAGAAATTCTCTTTCTGTATTTGGGTATACATCAAATGGGCCTATATGATATTGCACTCCCATTACAGGAGGATCTAGGGGCTGAAACTCTGGGGGTTCATACGTAGAATTATCATTTAAAATTAACGGATCTGCAACAATGCCTGTTTCTGAGGATCCCTGCCAAATCCAATCTTCAATAAAATCTAATTCTCCATTGGTTAAATATGGTCCTCCAAGAGGCATAATTTCACCATATAAAGGATGTTCACTATAAAAATGAACCTCATTATTAATATTTATTTTTTCCCAAAAATAACTTAATAATAGCCCAAGCATTCCACCTTCATCGCTGAGTAATGTCAACCCATTATCAATTGCAGAATTATTATCTGGGAATCTATTTATTAATTGAGCATATGCAATATCTTCAGTTAAAATCAAATTAGATGTCTCTGCAGAAAAAGATCCTTCATAATGACATGTTGCACATTTAGGTGTTAAAATATCTTCATTAATAATAGCCCAAGTATCTCTTGTTTCATTATTTGATAAAATCAAATTAACTAAACTTACAATATCTACAATATCCAAAGTAGAATCTGAATTTAAATCTCCTGAACTTATATAAGGAGAAGAATCACTTAAAATATAATTAACTAACTGAATAATATCTATGATATCAATTGTTGAATCATCATTTAGATCTCCTAATGACATATCTTCAATACATATGATATCGCATTCTTCAAAGGTAGAAAAGAAAAATTCTGTATCAGCACCCATATCACAGCCAGAAATCAGCGTACAATTATCTCCCGTCCAAATATAGCCTAATGGTGTGGCGCAATCACCGTATCCATTAGGATCTAATGATGTACAATCTTGACTAAACGAAAAATTTAAAATAAAGAATAATAACAGTAATATTTTTTGTATAGATTGCAATAAAATCATAAACTAATTTATACTAAATTATAGTGATATAAAATACTTATATATAAGGGAGTAAATGTGAATATTACATGGAATAATATCAAGGATTTTAAAGATATAAAATATGAAAAAGGTACTAATAGTGCAGAAGGAATCAATAAAATAACAATTAATCGGCCAGAAGTACGTAATGCATTTAGGCCTCAAACCGTATTTGAATTAAAAGAAGCTTTCACACTTGCACGCGAAGATCAGGATTGCGGTGTGATTATTTTAACAGGAGAAGGAAAACTTGCATTTTGCTCTGGTGGAGATCAAACAATTAGGGGAGATGCTGGTTATGTTGGTAATGATGGAGTCCCGCGTTTAAATATATTAGATGTTCAAAAACAAATTCGATATATGCCAAAGCCTGTAATTGCTATGGTTGCTGGTTACGCTGTTGGTGGAGGGCATGTACTGCATATGCTTTGTGATCTTACGATTGCTTCTAATAACGCTCAATTTGGACAAACAGGTCCTAATGTTGGTTCATTTGATGGTGGATGGGGAGCATCATATATGGCGCGTATCATTGGTCAAAAAAGAGCAAGAGAAATCTGGTATTTATGCGACTTTTATAATGCGGCAAAAGCATTAGAATGGGGCTTAGTGAATGCTGTTGTGTCATATAATGAGCTAGAAAAAGAAACCGTACAATGGTGTCAAAAAATACTCGAAAAATCTCCACTTGCACTACGTATGCTGAAAGGAGCACTTAATGCAGATTGTGATGGGCAGGCTGGCTTACAGCAATTTGCAGGTGATGCTACTATGTTATTTTATATGACAGAAGAAGCACAAGAAGGAAGAGATGCATTTAAAGAAAAGCGTAAGCCAAATTTTAAAAAATTTCCTAAACTACCATAAAAATGAATGTCTTATCTTGGATCTATGCTGCTAGACCTAAAACATTAGTAGCATCCATGGTTCCTGTTATATCAGGGACTCTTATAATTCCAAATAGTAATACATTTAAGTTAGATATTTGTCTTTTCACTATTATTGCAGCTATCATTATTCAAGTTGTCACAAATTATATTAATGATTTATATGATTTCTTAAAAGGAGCAGATAAAGATAGAGTAGGACCAAGTCGCATGGTTCAATCTGGTATGCTATCTCAATTGAAAATTAAGCAAGCTATTAGTATATTAATTATGATAGGGATATTATGTGGCATTCCATTAGCTATAGAGGGGGGGTGGCCAATTATAATTATTGGTTTATCATCTTTTTTATTTGCTTATTTATATACGGCAGGTCCATATCCATTAGCATATCATGGGCTGGGAGATGTATTTGTTTTTATTTATTTTGGTATTATTGCAGTTGGGGGTACATACTATTTACAAACAGGATTTATTGATCAAAATGCTGTATATCTTGGTATTGCCATAGGTGCAAACAATATCATTTTATTAGCTATTAATAACCTTAGAGATTATCAAACAGATAAAAATGCTAATAAAAAAACATTGATTGTGTTGTTTGGAGAGCAATTTGGTAAGATAGAAATTGTTAGCATGCTACTTCTATCATATATATCATTCTTTTTATTATCTCAGGCGTTAAATAATTATAATCTTTTTTATAGTATAATTTTAAGTATTCCACTAGCTTTAAATATTATTTATGATATATATAATCTATCAGGGGGAAAATTAAATAATACACTACCTAAAATTGTATCTCTTTTAATTTTGCAGTGTATTTTATTAGGTATCGGTATTTATATATGAAAATAAAAAAAATACAATACAGTATTTGTAGTCTTAAACTGAATCAAAAATTTTGTAATTCAAAAACACAATATTCTATAAAAGAAAATATTTTAATTGAGATTATTACAGGTTCCATATCAGGGCATGGAGAAATATCTCCATTAGAAGAATTTTCTACTGAAACTACACAAGAAATTCAATGGGGATTAGAAGCATTTATACAAGCAATCGATTATGATGCAGACTATTCATTAAATGATTTATTAATACTAGCAGACATTCATTGCAATGAAATTCCTTCATTACATTTTGGTGTTGATACTGCTCTTTATGATATTGAAAGTAAAAAAAATAAAGTATCTCTATCTAAACTCTTATCATCTAAATCATATGAACATATTAAATTTAGTAGCCTATACTCAAATCAATCAAAAAAAATACAATATCATACTAAGACTATTAAATATAAATTAGGAACACAATCTATTGATGAAGATATTCAAGTATTAAAATCAATAGCTAGTAATAATAAATCTATTAAGTTTAGATTAGATGCAAATAGATATTATACGTTTGAAAAATTTATAGAGGTTTATAAAAAATTAAAAATATTTAATATTGACTATTTTGAAGAGCCTGTCCAAAATCCTGATTTAGAAAAATTAAAAAAAATAAAGAATGAATTTGATTGTAAAATTGCAATTGATGAAAGTCTTTATGATGGAAGTGATTATAATCTATGGATAAATGAAAAATTAATACATGCCATTATTATTAAACCTAGTATTTGGGGTGGGTATAAAAAAAATTTAAGATTATCTCAAATGGCACAAAAAAATAATTTGAGAATTATATTATCATCGTCGCTTGAAAGTAATATTGGTAATATGGCAATAATACATTTAGCAGCAACTCTTGAAAATAATGAAGAACACGGTTTAAATATATATAATTTTTATGATACAGTGATTAATAAATCTGTATATCAAAAAAATACTTTTTGTATTAATTTAGAATCATTAATTGGACTTGGGATATGATAGATATTCTTAATCAAAGAGTACAAATAAATCCAAATAAAGAATTTGTTGAATATAAAAATCAAAATATATCCTATAAGCAATTTAATAATATTGTAAATAATATAAGTAATGACATCAAATTGCATGATTTGAAAAATCATTATATAGGTTTGAAAATTATTGATAAATTAAAATTGCTTGCATTAATTATTGCACTAAATAGAGCTAATAAAATTCCCGTATTATATCCTAATTACCCAAATATTCAGGATTATTTGAAAAGTAGTAAAATTCCAGTTACATTTAAAGATAATGATATAACAATTAATCTCAATAATACTGAGAATATAACAAATATAACATATGATGATGAGACAACACAAATAGTACTATTTACTTCAGGAACAACCGGAATACCCAAAGCATGCAGATTGACATATAAAAATATATATTGCAGTGCAGTGCAGTGGAATAAAATTTTACAATTTAATGATGATGATGTTTTTCTTAATCATATGCCCATTATACATGTGAGTGGATTATGTATTTTTTTTAGGGCTTTATATTATAATTTCAAAATGATACTTACTGACTTTAATCCAAATAGTTCTTTGAATTATATTCAAGATAATCAAATTACTTTAGTTTCTATGGTACCTAATATGTTACAACAAACTATAGATAATGCTTCTAAAGTCAATATATCAAACAATTTAAAAGGCATGCTTATAAGTGGCGCAGAAATAAGTTCTAAAAATTTTGATACTATTACTAAATATCAAATACCTGCATATATAGCATATGGGATGTCTGAAACAACATCTGGAATTGCTGGATTTTGGTATCATCCTAGAAAACCGAAATCCTATATTTCACATAAATACACTAGTATAAATTTACATAAATCAAAAATTATGATTACGGGTGATACAGTGATGAAAGGATATTTAAATGATGAAAATCTAAATCGTACTTTTATAAGCAATGACATAGGTAAAATAAAGAATGATTTATCATTTAAAATTATAAAAAGAGAGGGAGTAATCTCTAATTATGGAGGAGAAATAGTCTCTAAAAAATATATACAAGATCATATTGAACAATATCCTAATATAGATCAATGCACGCTAAAGGTTGTACGAGATAGTAATTGGGGAGAGGTTTTACATGCATATATCAAATTAAAAGAAAATATAGATAGTAATAGTTTATTAAAAAAGATCAAACAAAGTTTACCAAAACATATGGTTCCAAAAAAAATTATAATACAAAATGATACTGATTATAGATAATTATGATTCATTTACATATAATCTTGTCCAATAT
>CAYVTK010000039.1:0-7006 GCA_964454465.1 uncultured bacterium
ATATTTAATTATATTATCATCAATATTCTCTTTACTTGATAGACCCACCACCTGCCTTTCACAATCTCTGCATACAGTTCTTGCAATATGAAGCCAAATATTAACATTTGAACCTCCAGGAAGAACAAAAGAGTTCAAAGGAGGTAATTCATTATTAAAATAATCTATATTTTTTTCAAGTGTATCAATATGCGAAACTTCTACCTTTGGTATATTTTCTGCAATATCACTATCTAATGTTGCTAACATATTCCCAATATTAAATAATTCATTTTGTATTCTATATAATATTTTACCAAGTTTCTCTACATCCTGTCCTTTAATATCACTACTAGATAAAGATTGTCTGCAAGCTCCTATATAAGAATTTAATTCATCTATTTTTCCATACGCGCATATTCTAGGATCATTTTTAGAGGTAGACTTCCCCCCTATAAGTGAAGTCATACCTAAATCTCCTGTACGAGTATAAACTTTACTTATTGTAATTTTTGGATTAGTATATTTATCTTTACTCAATTTAGATTAATTTCTTTTTTATTAATATAAATCTTTATCAATAATTTAAATATATTTTTATTGCTATATATATAAGAAGAATACCCATAAATTTATTTATATAACTATGATAATTGTATGTTATTTTATTAATTGTTTTACTTGTTAATAAAAATGTTAGAAATATAAACCAAGCACCTGTTATAAAGGTCATCCATAAACTATAAAAAAACAATAAATAGTTTGGAGTTTTTGGATCAATAAAAGAATATAAAGAAATAAAAAATAATCCCGCCTTAACATTGAATGCATTTGTTATAAAGCCTTGTTTATATGCAGAAAAAGAAGTAATGGAATTATTAGAATTACTATTTTCTACATTGCGAGCATCTACCCTATCTTGAACAGGCTTTGATAAAAAAGATTTACATCCTAGATAAAATAAATAGATTGCACATAATATTTTTAAAATATTGTATATAAAATCATGCGACAGTATGAAGGAGAGTCCTAAGCTACAATAGGATGTATGTATTAAAATTCCAGAGGCTATTCCTAAAGATGTCAAAATTGTTTTTTCTCGATTATATAAAAAAGATTGTCTTACAATTAAGAAAAAATCGGGACCAGGGCTTACAACAGCAAGAAGATGAGCAACAGCAATAACTAAAAATTGATCTAAATATTGAAAATAAGACATTTTTTTAAAATCTATAATGGAAAGACCTAAGTTGTACCGAGGGCCGGACTCGAACCGGCACGGACAAAATGTCCGAGGGATTTTAAGTCCCTTGTGTCTACCAATTTCACCACCTCGGCAACTTAATTGAGGCGTCGACCAGATTCGAACTGGTGCATGACAGTTTTGCAGACTGCTCCCTTACCGCTTGGGTACGACGCCAAACAAGTAGGCCTCTATAAGAGGCCTACTAGAGCGAAAGATGGGATTCGAACCCACGACCCTCACGTTGGCAACGTGATGCTCTACCAGCTGAGCTACTTTCGCAAAATCCACATAATACAAGGTATAAATTTTATATTAAATATCTATGTATTACAACTTTTTTTTATTACTAATGATCTGGGATTCCATCACCATTATGGTCATGTGGAACCTTATAGTTTGGATTAAGCCTTGTTATCTCTTTTATTTCAACCTTACCTTCATCAACTATTTTCAATATATCAATACGACTATCTATCTTTTTTCCTAAATCTACTTTATTCATAATAATCTTATTTACTGCATTTTCTAATTTCTGGTTTGCTTCTTCTATGCTAGTTTCATAAGCAATAATTTTATTGAAAACTGCAGGATCATCTCTAAATACTTCTTTTAGATTAATTAGCATATCTCCTTTTTTCATCTTATTAAGATTAATATTTGACTCCTTAATAGCTCTTTCAGAAGATGCTAAATCAATAAATTCCATAGAAGGGTCATTAAGCTCTAAATCAAAAGAATATAAAACTCTTCCTCTATCTCCAAGAGAATATGTAGGAATTGATTTTCCTCCATCAAGAGATTTATGTTTATCCTTACTCCTAATTATCATTGATAAATCAAGATTTTCAGCTTTAATTTTTTTTATATCCTCACTAGTAGAACTAAATAACAACACTCTAATATCTGTTTTGGGAATGAGTTCATCTAGAATAGACTTTAATGATTCAATAGGGTCCTTTATATTAATTTCTTCAGATTGAAAAAATGATGACAAGCCAATAAAAGCTATTTTAGTTCCTTTTGATTCATAAATAATATATGGGTCAAATAAAAACTGTCCATTCAAGTCATAAATATTGCATGAAATAAATGGAAAATCTGTATTTTCAGAAGCTTTCATTATAAAATCTTTGCCTGCAGCAAAATCTCTCTCTCCAGGAGAAAAAGCATGACACCCCATTTTATCAAATGTTTTCAATATAATATCAGCATTAATCTGAGCGACCTCTCCTGATACCCCTGGTTCTAAAATTGTTTTCTTAAATAAAAGATTCCCTGCATCAACAATATAATAATTCTTAACATCCTTTTTAAAATCATCTATTATTGTTGCTCTACGGGCAAGACCGCCCGTTGGTTTTTTCTTTCAACCACATGGATCTATTTCATTGTTTATATTTGCTGATGCAATAATTCTGAATATATTATTATTAGCAGGATACAAAAAATGAATTAAAACAAATAATATAAATACTGTTTTCTTAAACATTTTTACTCTTAAATATACTCCTATATTTTACAATTATTGCATATCCTATAAAACAAATATCTTGAATAATGCGTTGTATCATATGCACTCTTTTATTTTGCGCAGATGCTTCGCTGACATCTGATAACAAACAACCACAATCAATACTCTTTCCCCTTAGAAATGCCTGAAAAATCATAATGACAAATAAAGATAAAAGTAACATCGAGATTAAAGCAGAAATATCTAAAAAGACTCCTAATATCAAGCATACTCCAATAATAAATTCTATCCATGGTAATACAAGGACACCTATACTAATTAAATTCGATGGGAGCATATCATAATTCTGCACCAAGTTTGCAAACAAGACGGGATCAATAATTTTATCCCAACTGAAATATATAAAAATAAAACCTAATAGTAATCTTGAAATTATTGGAACTAAGTATCTATAGGCAGGAATAGAATAAAAACCAATCATCAAAACAATTGATACAATAATGATATAATCAATAAATGTAAAAAAATTCTTACTTATAGATTTATCAGCATCATCCTGCACTCCTTTTCTGATAGGATATTCTAAGTCTTTCCACTTAGGATATCCCTCTTCAAAATATATTATTGAATAAAAATTATGATTTTCATATAAATCATAGGATAAATCTTCACTAAGAGAACAACCCTCACCACTACAGTAAATAACAAGTGTTTTATCAAGATAGAATAATGAATCTAATAATTGTTTATTATACTCTATATCTGGATTGTATGGTAGATTTATAGCACCCTTTATATGACCTTCATTAAAATCAATATATTCTCTTGCATCAATAAATACTGCAAGATTCTGATCATAGATTGTTTTTACAGCTGATATATCTGTTAATTCGGGCCCATCATTAAGACTATTTAAATATTTTTCTAAATCTTTTTCTACAAACTGATTACCTGCACCACTATTAGTATCAAATAATTTATCTTCATTAAGGAAAGAATATCTAATAAAACCTAATAATACCGATAAAATTATTATATATATACTCTGTTTAGCTAAATTACGCATTGATTATTATAATGGTATTTATTGTTAAAGTTTCAATAAAATTTAATCTGAAATTAACGTTTTTGTTTGAGAAATTAATAATAAAAAATAAATTAGGATTCTGTAAAACAATTATTTTTAATGTTTTGGGGATATAGCTCAGTTGGGAGAGCGCTTGAATGGCATTCAAGAGGTCAGCGGTTCGACCCCGCTTATCTCCACATAAAAATTTAAAAAAGGACTGTCAATTATGAAAATGAGTGATATAAGAGAAAAATCTAAAATATTTTTATGGGTCTGTTTAATAGGGTTTGTACTATCGTTAGTAGGAGTTATGGGAACAAGTTCCGGTGGTGGTGGTGGTTTTTTAGGAGGAGCTAGCTTGACTTCATTATTTTCTAACTCTGTTAACACTAATCTATATGTTGGAAAAGTTGGGAATAAAGAGATAACAAAAAGTTTTTTTGCAAGAGAACTTAGAAAACAAAGAAGTTCTTCTCAACAATTTCAAATAAATACTACTGAAAGTTATTATATTGGAAGAGCATGGGAAGCAATTATATCAAATACAATAATTGATCAAAAAATAAACTTATTAAATCTTGGGACTCAAGATTATGAATTAAAACAATTCTTAAAAAACACACCTCCTGCAAGTTTAAAAAACTTCTTAACTCAAAATAATTTATTTAAGCTTGAAGATGGAACATTTGATTTGGAAAACTATCAAAATTCAATTGAGAATAATATAAAATGGGTTCCTGATTCTCTCATTAATGTTTTTGCCAATTATGAATCTCAATTAAGGTCTAATGATCTTCCAAGGCAAAAATTACAGTTTTTGTATGGTATGCTAAACTCAGTATCAAATCTTGAAGTTGCAAGTGAACTAGATAGAGATATGCAAAATTGCAATATTGATGTCTTAAGTATTAATTATAAATCAATTGATGATAATAAAATAACTATAGATGACTCTGAAATTCAAAAATATTACAACAATAATATTGAAGATGAGTTTTCTATAGATGAAAGCGTAAGACTAGAATATGTACTTTTTGAAAAAATAGAAGATGAAGATGACTCATTGGAAGTTATTTTAAATGAAGACCAAAGATTACTATCTATTGATTTTTCTCTAGATGCACAACCAGATGTTATGGGATTTGAATCCGCTCTTGAATCACACGATTTATCAATTACAGGGACAATGGATGTGACTGAAGGATTTACAAATAACTCTGGAATACCTCTAAATATGGGCTATAGTAGAGCTATTGTTCGTTTTGCATTTGATAATGACATCCATTCCGTATCTGACAGAATAATAACAGATAGAGGTATTGCTATTTTTAGAGTAGATTCTAAAAATAATAAAACTACAAAACCATTAGAAGATGTAAGAGAAGGAATAAAAAAAGATTTATTAGCTGAGCAGAAAAAAGAATATGCTGTAGAATTATTAAATAATAAAAGTTTATCATGGGAAGAAATTGCAGGTATGCTCAACCCTTCTATTCCTTTAATTGACAACAATCCATTTAGTGGTAATACTGAAAAAATTAAGAACTTTCAGTCTGATAACGGATTAGAATCTGATGGACTATGGGGACCAACATCTCAGACAAAATATGAAGAGCTAGAAACAAAAGAATACAATAAAAGTAAAATTGCAACTATCAATTTATCTGAGGAGTCTACTCTTGGTGGAAGTTTTAAGAGTATGGGCAAAAATTACAAATTAATGGGCTGTTTAGCAGCAATGCAAGATGGTGATATTACAGAAATAATAGATTCAAATAGTAAATTATTCTTGGTTAAACTAAACAGTAAGACTATATCTAATGATGAGTATAATCAAAAATTTGATGAAAAGAGAACTAAAATGATATCAAATCCATCAAACAATATATTTTATGATTGGATACAATATATGTCTGAAAATATCGAAAAAATAGATCTGAGGCATAAATCAATTTAGCATTCTATAGTCTATATTTTTAATAGTACACCCCCAATGATTAAAGGTAGATTTAAGAGAAGATATTTCGACTTCATCATCAATTACTTCCAAAACGATGATTCCTGTTAATAAAGAACCCTCAATAAATTTTATATCAGAATAATCATTCAGATCTTTTTCTAAAGATTCTATAATATCATTAGTAAGCAAGTTATCTACACTGATAATAACTTGTGCCCTAGGGTTGTTAAAATAAGAATTAAGATAGATTACATTAATAAAAAGAATGGAAAATATAACAATAAGTATTTTTTTCAAAATATATGTCCTATTTACTATTCAAATATAATAAATAAAAAATGAACTAACAAGTTTTACTTAAAGTATTTTATGAAGTATTTAATAAATCTAAACTTTAACCCTTGATAATAAAAATGCACCTAGAGTAAATAAAATAAGGACCATCATTATACCAGATCTTAAATCAGACGTCAAAGACACTGATAGAGAAAAAAATAAAGGGCCAATAAATGATGTTGCTTTACCTGAGAATGCAAAAAAACCAAAAAATTCACTTTCTTTATTAGCTGGAGTTAATTTTCCCATTAAAGATCTGCTTGCTGCTTGGTTAGGCCCAGAGAATATGCCTATAAGTATACCTGAAATCCAAAATATGTTCTTTCCTGTTAATCCTAAAAGAGAATCTACACTACCCGCAGTCATAGCCATAGCGCATGCAATTATAAAGCCATAATTTGTCATTTGAATTGTTCTTTTACTACCTAAAAGATCATCTAAAAAACCAAATAAAAATGCTCCAATTCCAGCTGTAATATTCAAGGCTATCCCAAACAGAAATATTTCATTAAAAGTAAAGCCAAAAACCTCTTTTGCATATATTCCTCCAAAAGCAAATAATGTAATCAGAGCATCGTTATATACTAATCTAGCAATTAAGAATTTGACAGTTTCTTTATACTCTTTAATATTCCGAAGAGTAGACTTCATAGATATAAATGATTCTTTTATCATTGTTGAATTAATTTTCATTCTTTTTTTAAATCTTCCAACAAATATAAATGTTGGGATCGAGAATACAGCGAACCAAATTGCAATAAATATATTTATAATACGAATATGCTCACCTGAATTTTTATCAAGATAATTACCTGTAAATAAGTTTACGGGGTTATCAGGATTGATAAAAAGGCTAAAACAAATTAATAATGCCAATAAACCCCCTATATATCCAAAAGACCAACCATAGCCAGATATTCTTCCAATTTTATTTTTAGGCGCAAT
>CAYVTK010000040.1:0-6979 GCA_964454465.1 uncultured bacterium
TATTAAACCTTTACGTGTATCTGTTAATTTTAAAACAGTATCAGGAAGACCTAATTTATTAATATTAGGGATGTCAAATGGTAATCTTCTAAATGCTGCTACTATATTGCCTCGTTGTTTAAAAGCATTGACTCTATAACGGCTCAATCCTGGAATTCCTATTGTAAAATCACATTCAGTCCCTTGTTTAATTTCTTGCAATTTATCATCAGAAATATATTCTTGTAGAAGTTTTTTTATTTGCTCTAATGTTAATTTTTCTCCATCTATAGGTGCTAATTTTCCATTAATTCTAATTCGTGGAGGTGAACCAATAGATAAATGCAAATCACTTGCATTTTTTTCACTCATTAGTTCAAGAAGATTTTTTAAAAAGTACATATATTACAAAATTGATTTAATCAAATATATCCCAATGGATTTCTTTTGTAATATATTCATATTGTATTGAAGTTGGTAAATCAATATTAAGAGTAAATGTAGCAGATTCCATAGGATCAATTGATGCATCAGAAACAACTCCATTTAAGTATACTACATTTTGTCCAGATACAAAGCATGAATCTGAAAAAACAGCCTCTTTATTATTATTCCAAAAATGATAAACCACTCTAACAAAATCACCTCTTCTTAAGCCTGTATTAATAACTTTTCCAACATATGTAGTTGAAAAATCATCATTAATACGCTCTTCAACTGGCAGGGTATTATCAAATTCTATAATAGGTGCAAGTGGCTTTGATTCTTTAATTTCAGCAATGAATTCTTTTTCAATAGTTAATTGGCCAATTCGTGTTTTAACAATCATTTGATCAGTATTTTCAAAAATGATTGTACCTTGAATAACAGTTCCATTTTGCATAATAATTTCATGTTTTAAATCAGGAGCTTGCACAAGCTTTAAAAGATCCATATTGATTTTTGGTGCATGAATTCTAGATTCATATTCAATCACCTTACTTTTTAAATCAATAATTTGATTTTGAATATCCATCATAGATTCTTGTAAAGGATAAAACGGAGCTGAATCTACGATTAATTTTCCATCTTTATCTAGGTTAGGAGTGTTTGTTTTAAATGTTTCATTTTTAGAAACTTTTTTTGTTGCACAACCAAAAAAGAGGATACTAATAATTAGTAAATATTTAGTATAGTTCATAGTTAGTTTCCTGCCCCTTGCGTATTTGACATTGCTTTGTGTGCAGCACTTCTTATTGCATTCATATAATTATCTGTAGCATTTAAATCTTTTGCTAAGCTTAAAATATCAAAATAATAGTCATAGTTATCTGGATTTTCTAAAATAGGAACTATAAAATCTAAAACAGTCATATCATCAAATTTAGCTAATCCTTGGATTGCTTTAATTCTTAGCAACCTTGGGAAGCCATCTGTAGTTGCAATTTCAATAAATGCAGGTTTAATTTGAGGATTATTATAGTCTGATAATGCAGACATCACAGAATGCAGATTCGCATAATATCTATTTTTTCCTGTTTGAAATGATTCTAATAATGCAATTGTCAGTCTATCATTTTGAATATCTCCCATTGCATTATTAATAAAACTTAACATTTCTTCATTAGTTTCTGGGTCCCCAAGCATTTCTACAAAATAATCAACTAATTCAGGTGCGTTCTTTCTTGATAATAGTTCTACAGCAGTATTTCTAATTCTAATATTGATATCTTTATTATTTGCAATATCCATTAAAATAGGAATCGAACGATCATCATCCATATTACCTAATGTAAATGTTAATAATTCATTCATTCTTGCATGGTTTGCCATACTAACTTCATATAAATCAACTAATGTAAGGATTTCATCATTAGTTCCATTGGCTTCAATTGATTTTACGATTGTTTCTCTCAAATCCATAATTTTGCTTTCAGAATTTGCCAATCCTTTTACTAATGATTTTGTTGCTTCTGGATCTTTGTAATTTTGCAATATAAGAATAGATTTTTTTAAATATTCTAATTCTATAAAATCAGTATTTTCTAATGTATACTTAATAGCGTCCTTAATTAAAGGATTAGTGCCATTTTCTTCTATTTTAGCTAACATATCAAGACATAAGATTCTAATTGAATACGTTTGTTCTTTATCTTGATAAATTTTGATTAATGCATCTAATGCTGAATGATTGCCCGCATCATATAATTCTTTAATCTTATATATTTCTTCACTTGAATATGGATTTTGTTTAATTGCTACAGTTTTACCTAGAAGTCGTTTATTTGGTTTACTCCAAACCAGAGATAAAGATACAACTAAAGTTATTAGTATAATTTTTTTCATCATTTTTTTCTTTGAGAAGGCCTTTAATATTATTCAATTAATTTAGCATTATCAAGCTAATTTTTTTATAAATTCTTCCCAATTTCCTTGCCATATTCCATCTTCATTTAATGTTGTAACTGAAAATTTTGTTAACCAATCACCCAAGAATACCAGCGCTCCATTTTCTGCATTAATAATTTTTTGTTGATGATAGTGACCAACCATAACAATATTATGATTATGATTCCATTGCTTTTTAGCATATTCTAATATATCATGCATGATAATATCTAAAAACTTATCATTATGATTATAATCTGAACTAGATTTTGAGAGCTTATTTGCTAACTTAAAGCTAATTTTAGGAGGTATTAACTTAAATAGCTTAATAAAGATAGGATGCCTAATAATTCTTTTTAATAATCTATATCCATAATCAGATTTTAATAATCCATCTCCATGTGTAATTAAAATATTTTTTTTATTAAAATTAAATTTTAAATCACCTGTATGAAAATTCAGTCCAATTTTTTTCTCCAAGTATCCAAAATTCCAATAATCATGATTACCTGCTAAATAATGTATATCAATACCTGCGTTATGCAACGCAATTAATTCATCAATTAAATCTTGATATTTATTTGGAATTACATGATTGGTTTCAAACCAAAAATCAAAAAAATCACCACCAATAATTAATGTACCTATACCTTTTTCTTTAATTGCTTTAAAAACAGAAAATAATTTTCTTCTTCTTTCCTTCTCTTGAATATTTTCTTGCATCATAAAGTGATTATCAGATATAATATAAAAAGGTGCTTTCATTATGCTTAAATTATTTTATTAATATTAAAATTATTAAGTTAATTTAAAGATAAAATGTTATATTTCTTAAAAACTACTCTATTTTTATATTCTGTACTTTCATTTATTAATGCACAAGGGTTTTCCATTGCTGAAGAAACATTTGGAAAAAATATCGTGCAATATCATAATTTTGATTGGTATTACATACAGACTGAACATTTTGATATCTATTATTATGATTCATTAAAAAAACAAGCTGAATTTGTTGCATATCATGCTGAAGAAGCATATCAAAAAATTGAAATATTAATAGGTTGGGGATTAAAGGATCGACGCAGTATTATAGTATATAATTCACATAATGAGTTTCAAGAAAATAATGTTATCCCTTTTTATATGGAAGAGGGAATTGGAGGTGTTACCGAATTAGGCAAAAATAGAATGCTTATTCCATATGAAGGTTCCCTTAGAGAATTCAGACATGTTATATATCATGAATTAGTCCATGTTTTTATTAATGATGGAGTATATGGAGGGTCTATAATGTCAGCAATAGCTAATAGAATTATGATTCCATTATGGATGAATGAAGGTTTAGCTGAATATTTAGCTGATGATTGGGGTACAAATTCTGATATGTGGTTAAGAGATCTTACAATTAATTCTGATCGTATTCCCGATATTCCATACTTAGGAGGATATTTAGCATATAGAGGAGGACAATCTGTATGGGAATTTATTACTCACAAATGGGGTGATGAAATTATAGCTGAGATATTTCATAATATTAAATTGAAAAAGAATGTAAACAAAGGTATTGAAAAAACTCTAAATATCAATATTAAAGATTTGTCTTTTCAGTGGCATCAATATATTAAAACGAGATATTGGCCAGATTTAGAAACAAGGAATGATATTAGAAATATTGGTAGGCAATTGACTAATCATATTGAGCTATATAATACTTATAATATTGGCTCAGAGGTTTCTCCAGATGGCAGCAGTGTTGCAATGTATTCAAATAGATTTGGAGAGATGTCAATTTATATTATATCCCTAGAAACAGGAAAAATTATTAAGAAAATTATTTCAGGGCAGAAAACATCAAAATTTGAAGAATTACATTTTTTGAAACCTGGAGTTACATGGTCCCCCAATAGTGAACAATTAGCATTTTCTGTTAAATCAGGCTCTTCTGATGCATTAATTATTATGGATTTAAGCAATAGAACAAGATTTATAAAGAAAACATTTAATCTTAAGGGAATTTATAAACCTCAATGGAATCCATTTAATAATACAATTGCATTTATTGGGCAAAGTGAATTTTCAAGTGATGTTTTTATTTATAATATTGATAAGGATACTTTAAATAGAATAACAAATGATGTATATAGTGATATTCAAATTGCATGGAATCCTACTGGAGAAGATTTATTGTTAGTTTCAGATCGTGGTAATAATGTATCCCCCCCTTATTTTTATACAGATATCATTTCAATTACAGGTAATGATTTTAATAATTATGATATCTATCAATTACAACTTGATGGTTCTTTAGAGCGCTTAACGGCTACTCAATATAATGAAGCTCATCCTTCTTTTTCACCAGATGGGAATCAGATAGCATATCTTTCGGATGCATCAGGAATCAATAACATATATATTACCAATGATAAATTTAAAACATCTAAGAGCCTTACAAATGTATTAACAGGGATAACTCAAATTGATTGGTATGCTGCAGATGAAATTTTATTTACAGGTTTCTATAGTGGCGGTTATGATATTTTTCGTATATCTAATATTGATGAAAAATTAAAAAATAGTGAAGATATTATACCCGCAAAATGGAAAAATAACATTAAATATAATATGCTTAGAGAAACTGAAGATTATATTCCGAATCAAGATGGTGAATCGTTGCAATATCATCAATTTGTAGACTCTAAAGAGGAATCAGATCTTAATTCTGATTTATCTAATATATCTACTACTCCAGGGAATTATACATCATATAAATATAGTACAAACTTCACTTTAGATTATGTAAATGCGTATTATCAACATAATGTTTTAATGGATCAAGGTCAAGGTATGGGCCAATTTGTTTTTAGTGATATTTTAGGTGATCATAAAATCAATTTTCATATATCTTCAGCAATTGACCTACAAGAAACAGACTTTATTTTAAGTTATCAAAATTTAAAAAATAGATTAAATTGGGAGACCAAAATTTATAACATTATATATCCTCTCAATTTTTCACAGGTTGCTCTTCTTAATCCAAATGATGGTTTATATTATACTCATACGATTCGTGATTTACTAAGAGATATGGGCTTACAGATTTTATTTGAAGTTCCTTTTTCTAAATTTAGTAGATTGGAATCTGGCTTAGTACACAACTATCTTGAAAGAAAAGAAATTATGATTCGTAATATTGATTATAAAGAATATTCAGATACCAAGGAATCCTATAATTTATCAAGCTATTTTCTTAAATATGTTTGGGATAATATGGGCTACACAAATGGTAGTAGAACATTTTTAAAATATGAAGTTTCCCCAAATTTGAAAAGTAATGATTTTGTCTATAAAAAACTTAAACTGGATACACGACATTATATTACAATATCGCAAAAAGCAAATATTATGCTAGCTACGCGATTTTTTGTTAGTCAAAGTACAGGTAGAAATCCACGGTTGTTTGGTATTGGGGGTTCAGGACAAAACACTTTTTTTCATAGTGACAATACATTATTAAATCCCATTTATAGAAATGATATTATGCTTAATACTGAATATCAATATTTATTTATGAATAATTTTGAATTTCCTGTTAGAGGATATCATATTGCTCAAAAATTTGGTAAGCATGCGATGATTTTTAATTTAGAATTAAGATTACCATTTTTAATATACTATTTTCCTGCTATTAAATATTTTGGGCAGATTTTTGGAACTATTTTTATTGATGCTGGAGTAACGTGGAATGATCATTATCCGCAGTTTTCAGATCAATCAAGTTGGACTGATATTAATACCCCTGAAGGATGGATTATGTCATATGGCTTAGGTCCAAGGTTCTATTTCTTTGGTTTGCCGTGGAAATTAGATTATGTTTGGCAATATAATCCTCATAAAGGAACAATTTCATCAAGAAGTTGGTATTTATCATTAGGAGTAGATTTTTAAAAATTAATAATTTATAATTATGAGTGATAAACTAATTTATATTTATACAGATGGTGCTTGCAGAGGGAATCCTGGTCCAGGGGGTTGGGGCTCTATATTAATCTGCGGTGATTATAGAAAGGAAATTAAGGGTGGGTCCTTATTAACAACTAATAACATTATGGAATTAACTGCTGTAATCAAAGCATTAGAATTATTAAAAAATCCATCAAATCTACGAATTACAACAGATTCAACTTATGTTAAGGATGGAATTACGAAATGGATTCATAATTGGAAAGCTAAAGGTTGGAAAACAGCTAATAAAAAACCTGTTAAAAATAAAGAATTATGGGTCCAGTTAGATAATCTAGTATTAGAGCATTCTATTGATTGGCAATGGGTTCGAGGACATACAGGACATCCTGAAAATGAAGCTGCAGATCAACTTGCAAATGCAGGTATTGATGATTTGTATAATTAATTTTATCTTGTGATATTTATCACATTTAATTTTAAATAAATGATATAATATATGACTGCAAGGTTAAGATAGTCGGTTGATTGTCTAGCATAGAAGAGGGGAAGTGGTTACTTCCCCTTTGCTATATTATATAATGATTTTATTTTTAATAGGATTATTTAACTAATGCAATTTTTCTTATTTGACTAGTATTTCCAGAAACAATTTTAACAATATAAATACCGC
>CAYVTK010000041.1:0-6774 GCA_964454465.1 uncultured bacterium
CCGGCTATTGCGTTAGCACCTAAATGTCCTACCATCATAGTTTCTACTAAGCCCATGAGAACTCGGCTAATGTTACTGATTATAACAGGAATAGCAAGAGTAAAAATATAGCGAAATAAATCTTTATCTTTAGGATAGATAAAGTTTAAAAACTGGTACACTAATAACCCATATCCATACCACCACCTTGATCTCCACCACGATTATATCCACCTTCTTCACGGATATATTTCTTCTTTTGGTATGCTCCAAAGGTATATTCAAAAGAAATTTTAAATTTTCTTTGGTTTCTGCGATGGGTAGCATCTGTATGTGTAAGATATAAGTTTCCATCAGCACTAGTAACAATCTCATTCCGTTCAATTTCAAACTGTCTTGAATCAAACAAATCTTTAATTGTTGCTATAAAACTAAATTTCTTATTGATTTCTTTTTTATAAGATACATCTAAATTAAACATCGGTTTAATTTCTCCTGAAGTAATTTTCATAGGGGTACTACCACCTATCGTAATATCAAGTTTTTGTGTTTTATCAATTGTAAACTTTGACATTATATGTGCATAAACTCCACTTTCCTTACCTGTAATGCCATTAATACCTGGATCAATAATATCATTAGACCAATATGTTGCCCATAACATTAAATTCCAGAACTTTTTAGGCTGTGTCATTATTTGTATTTCTGCACCATTAGATTCTACTCTATTTTGGTTAATCCAAGTTAATATTTGTACAATATCTCCATCTCTATCTTCAGTGTACATATGCCTATCAATTTGATTTGTAATAGTACTAGAGAAAAAAGATGTACTTAAATAACCAATTGGAGTCATGGCAGAATAACTTAATTCCCACTTATAAATATCCTCCGGAATGAGATTTGGATTTCCAACATGAATAAATGGGTATTCTGAAGTATCTTCAAATGGATTTAAAGCACCATGCCAAGGACGATTTATTCTTCTAGCAAAACCAAATTTTATACTGCCTTTTTGTTCCATATCATATAAAAAATGTAAGGTTGGATAAACTCTAGAATATTTATAATCATAATTTCCTGCATCTACCATAAAATATTGTTTTGATTTTTCAAGCCTTGTACCAAATTGTATTCCAAATGATTCTGATATATAATATCCAAAATTAAGATATGCAGAATTTCTCCTTTTTTTATAATCAGATAAGGATTCTGTTGTAATCATACTTGTACCAGAAAGGCCTGTATTATAGATATAGTTATAATCATTTAAATCTTTACTGCTAAAATATTCAAAACCTATTTCTATTTGAGAAATTTTATCTTCTCCAAAGGAATTATCCATTGGATGGGTATAATCAATTGAAAGAACTTTTTCTGATCCTTCATCTTTCCAAATTTGTTGCCTAGATTCTCTTGGTGTATCTAAAGGTGGAAATGATGATTCTTGGGATGATTCTATACTTTCTTTATCATCATGATCATCATAATCAAATTCAATACTTATTTTCTGATTTTTATCAATATCATTAAAATATCCAAAACCATAGTTCAAGCTATTACCCTCATCTATTTTATGGATAATAGAAGATTCTGACTCTCCATCAAAAGAATCTATATTTTGAAGTTCATTAGTTTTTCCTTTATAATTAATTTGTGTAACATCAAAGGCAATTGTCGTAGATGCATTAGGATAGTGTTCAACTCCTAATTTGAAATTTGTATTCTTAGGATAACCATCACCTTTAGATTCTAATTCATACGATTCTTCTAATATCATATTTTGTTCTGAAAAACTATCATCATAATCTATACAAATTGTTTCTTCCCACTTACAAAAAGGATTTGCAGAACATTCTGCTTTGGTCTCATTTTCTAAACAATTATTAGGATCTTCATAATATGTTGTAGTCCTCAAACTATAAGGATAATTATGCTTAGCTTTAAATCCAAAACTTGAAAATACATTCCAATCTTTTTTCAGAGAACTAAGAGTTCCTGAAGCTCCATAATCATACCATTTACTATATTCAGGAAACAACTCACCAATATTCATTCCGATTTTACCATTTGTACCTTCATACTCATTTCTTCTAAGTATAAGATTAATAATACCTGCTGTTCCTTCCGGATCATATTTTGCAGATGGAGTCGTAATAACCTCAACCTTTTCAACCATTTCAGAAGCAATCATATCTACATTAGATCCAAAAGCTGATTTACGTCCATCAATAAGGATTGTCACATTACCATCACCTCTCAGTTCTATATTTCCATCCATATTGACTGTAACAGATGGAATTTGCTCTAAAATATCAGTTGCATCTCCTCCTTTTGTATTAGCTAGAACATCTGCATTATAAACTTTCTTATCTATTTTCTCTTCAACGAATTCTTTTTCCTCTGCGATTTCAACATCTTCCATAATTAATGTTTTTGGCGCAAGCATTAAAAGACCAATCTCCTTTTGCATATTAGGGGGAGCAATTAACTGATCTGGAAGAAGCATTTTCTTATAACCTGTACTTTCTATTAATAAATCATATTTTCCAGGGGCAACATTCTCAATTTTAAAGCCTCCAATTTCATTGGTCATTGTTCCATTGGAGACTTCGTTGTTTTCTTTTTTTATAAGAGAAACAATAGCATACTGTACAGGTAGGCCTGTATCTTCAGATAAAATTTGTCCCTTAATATATCCCCCACTATAATCACTTTGTGAAAAAATAAAAGATGACAATATTAATATGAGTATATATCTTAATTGCATAATAGTCCAAGGCTGAATAGATTGTAATTTATTAAAACTGCTATAATTTTACACATAATAAAATCTATTTTTCTTATCAATTCTTACCTGATTCTGGTAATACAAAACTTGAGCTCATAACAGATAAAACAATAATAATACCTCCTGCCCATCCATATAACCCAAGAATCTCTCCTGCAAAAAATACAGAGAATAGTGCTGCAAAGACAGGCTCTAAACTTAAATATATTGCTGTTTTAGTTGCATTTAAAATAGTTTGAGCCCATATCATAAGAAGAATAGCAATAAAAGTCGCAAGTGCACCTGTAACAGAAATAGCCACTATAAGACGCTTTGAAATAATAACACTACTATAATCTTCAAATATAAAACTACTTAAAAGGGAAAAAAGAAAAACGAAAAATACCTGAACAGTAAAAAATCTTGTAACATCAACATTCTTATTAACATAAATATCTTGATAAATAATATGAAATGCAAATGAAAGTGCGCATCCAAATGTTAAAATATCTCCTGTATTAATCCCTCCTCCCATTGGATTTAAAAGTATATACAAACCTAGTGTTGCAAATAAAACAACAAACCATATTTTATTAGCAACTTTTTGTAATTTAAAAAGCACTAAAAGGATTGGAACAAAAATCACACTTATACTTGTAATAAATGCAGATTTACTTGGTGTTGTTAGCATTAATCCAAAATTTTGGAAACCATAGCCACAAAAAAGTAAAAAACCACATATAATTCCACCTATAATTTCCTCTGAGCTTATATTTTTTATTTTATAATTCAAATATAATAAACCCATAATAAAAGCAAGGCCGAATCTTAGTGTAGAAAAAATAAAAGGGGGCGCATCATTTAAAGCATCTTTAACCATTACAAATGTTATACCCCAAATCATTGTTGTTGCAACCATTCCAAGTTGAGCTAAAACAACTTTTCTATTCATTTTTCTCTCCAATATATAATGTTGCTACACCAAAAGTATAATCAGTATAAGTGATATGCTTAAATCCTGCAGATTCCAGCTTAGAGCATACATCTCTTCTTGTTAAAAAGTGATCAACAGATTCTGGAAGATACATATATGCATCCTTTCTAGATAAAATAGATCCAATAACAGGTATAATTTTATTAAAATAAAATTTGAAAATTGGTGCAAACCACCTAGATGTGGGTTTAGAAAATTCAAGAATTGCAATTTTCCCATTTTGTTTTAAAACTCTATAGAATTCTGATAGTGCAGTATCATAACAACCAAGATTCCTAAATCCAAAAGATATTGTCAAGGCATCAAATGTAGTATCAGAAAATTTTATTTTCTCTGCATCTCCCTCAAAGAAATTAATATCACCTTTATATTTTTTAGATTTGATTTTTGCAAGTTCAACCATATTTTTTGCAATATCAATTCCTATAACTGCACAATGATATTTCTTCAAGAATCCAAAGGCAACATCTCCTGTTCCTGTTGCAACATCTAATAATTTATGATTATAAGATAGCTTGATTTTTTGAATTAAACATTTTCTCCAATATCGATCAATTCCAAAACTAGAAAGTATATTAATTAAATCATAAGTTTTAGATATATCATTAAACATTTGTTTAACATACTTCTTTTTTTCTTCACCCTGATGTATAAATTGAGCCATCTATATATTTTTTAGTGTTATTTGATAGTAAAATATACATTCGATACATGTTTAATTTTCAATACATTTAGTACAAGTTTATTAAACAATTTATTATGACAATTACAGAATCTATTAAAAAGTGTATAAAAAATATCTCCTCTAATGAAGATGCTTTATTTAGATATACAAAAAAAATTGATTTTGGTAGTCAATGGGTTAATGCTCTTTTGAATAATAACGATAAAATATTTTATATCAATTATTCAGATGAATCTACATATATAGCGATAGGAAGGTCCAAGGAATATATTATAAACTCAAATAATGATCTTGAAAAATTAAAAAAATATACTTACAGAATAAAATCCTATGGAGAAAATATAACAGAAACATTAAAACTATTTGGAGGAGTTTCATTTGATATAAATCAGGAGCCAAGCGACTTTTGGAAAGATCTTCCTAAAGGCTTATTTTTTATTCCTGAATTTTTAATTTATAAAATTAAAGGGGTATATTTTATTTCATATTATAAATTTCTTAATCAAAACTCTAACTCTAAAAAAATTAGCCTAGAATATGAATCATTTATATCAAAACTAAAGAATATATTAGATTCAAAAGAGACTATCACACATTTTGATAAAGATATCCCAAATAAAGAAATATACTCTAAAATATTTTTCAATTTATCTCAATCAATTAAAAATAAGGATATTGAAAAAATTGTTCTTTCAAGAATAAAAAAGTTTTCAGTTAATAATAAAATTATATTGGAAGATAGCTCTTGTACAAATTTTTATATTGATTTAGAAAAAAATAAACGATTTCTTGGTACAACTCCTGAATTACTAGTCGAAATTAAAGATAAACAACTTACTACATCTGCAGTCGCTGGAACCTTAAAAAAGAAACCTAGTAACGATTTAAATGATTTTTTAAGTAATCAGAAAGAACTTTGTGAACATCAATATGTTGTTGATGATTTAGTTAAAAAAATATCTAACTACTGTAAAATAATTGATAAAAAAAATAATCCAGAAATTTTAGAACTAAAACACTTATACCATCTATGTACTCCTATTAAAGCACAACTAAAAAAAAACGTACATATTCTAGATATAGCCAATATACTACATCCAACACCAGCCGTTTCAGGTACCCCTAAAGATAAAACATTAAATATGATTATAAACAATGAGCCCTTCTATAGAGGCTGGTATAGCGGTTACATTGGCTGGTATGATATTAAAGGTGATGGACGATTTGATGTTGCAATACGTTCTGCATTACAAATAGAAAAACATTTATATTGTTATGCTGGGGGAGGTCTTGTAAAAGATTCTCAAGAAATACATGAATGGAACGAAACTGAATTAAAATTTCAACATTTATTATCAGCTATAAAATAAAAATTATAAAGCTTTCTCTAGCGCTCTATTCATTCTATTAATAAACTCAGTAGGATTATCTAATTTCATATTCTCTGCTAAAACAGCTTGTTCATATACAAGGAACACTGAATCCTTAAACTGTTTTGTTTTAGACATTTTATTCATTTTTTTAACAATTTTATGTTTTGGATTTATCTCAAGTATAGGCTTTGCTTCAGGCATATCCATTTGTCCCATTTGTTTAAACATTTTTTGCATTTGAGCGGAAGGGTCAGTACTATCTGCAACAATACATGAAGGAGAATCTGTTAAACGTTGCGATATGATAACATCCTTTACTTTATCTCCAAGTACAGCTTTCATTTTTTTAAGTAAAGGTTTACATACCTCACTATCTTTTTTATCATCTTCTGTCTTCAATTCCTCCATTGCATCAGAATGATTAATCGATTTAAAAGTATAATCTTTATACTTTGTTACAGAAGAGAATACAAATTCATCTATTTCATTATCCATCACTAGAACTTCTATACCTTTTTTATTACAAGTTTCAAGAAGAGGGGATAATTTTATAGAATCATAACTTTCACCTACAATATAAAATATTGATTTCTGATCTTTATTCATATTGGTAACATAATCAGATAAAGATGTCCATTCTTCTGTTTTATTTGTTTTAAATCTTACAAGTTCTAGAAGAAGGTCCCTATTTTCAAAATCTTGATATAAACCTTCTTTTAAAGGAATGCCATATTGCGAATAAAATTCTTCATATTGTTTTTTATCTTTTTTTGCAAGATTATCTATTGTTTTTAAAACTTTTTTAACACTATTCTTCTTTATTTTTTCAAGAACTTTATTTTTTTGAAGAATTTCCCTGCTCACATTAAGTGGAAGGTCTTCTGTATCAATGACTCCTCTTAAAAAACGCAAATAAATTGGCATCAACTCTTTATCATCATCTGTAATAAAAACACGTTTAACATATAGCTTA
>CAYVTK010000042.1:0-6710 GCA_964454465.1 uncultured bacterium
ACTTATATCTTCTACTCTAAGTCTTGATATTAATAGTACCAAACAAATTTTAGATTATGATTCATATGATGTGAATTGGAATATAGTGCATAAATTTTATAACATTGAAATCAGAGATGATAATTTAATCGGAGGGAGTATTAAGATAAGCTATCAACATACTAAAACATTAATGTTTAATACATTTTTATCAAGGGGCTATAAAACATCTGGAATAAATCAAACACAATATCAAGAATTTGATGAAGAATTCAGAATTTATGGAACTGAAACCTGTAATAATATAGAATTCGGCTTAAATTACATCAAAAATAAATATAACATTAAAATCTCTACTTTCTATATGGATAGAGATAATCCTCAATTACGTTTAGCCCATCAATATACTTCAGATCCTACAAGTTTTGATTATGCTACATACAATGCTGAGACTGCTTCCCATTATGGATCTGAGACTGACTTTATTATAAATTTTTCAAAATTTTTTAAAATATCACAATCTTTTTCTCTTTTAGAAACATATGTTTCTGAATTTAAATATCGCGGTACATCATATGGTAATAGAGAACTTTCACATTCTCCAAGCCATAAATATACTCTAGGGATATCTTATGACTTTTCAAAATATATACATGGATTAAAATTAGATATGCAATCAAGCTATATTAGCAAGTTCTACTTTGAAGAACAAAATGATGAACAATCAAATCCATACAATCTTATAGATATATCATTAAAATATAAATATAACAATCTTACAGCTACCCTATGGAGTAAAAATATTAGAAATGAAAAATATGCTACAAGAGGATATAAATTTGTATTAGATCCAATATCAGAGAAAGGTAAAAGCTATAAATCGTTCGGAAATCCTAGGAGTATAGGGATAACGCTAAGCTTTAATATAGAAGATTGATATACGCCTACTTTATCATAATATTCATTGTTGGTTTATATAATAGTAAAAATAAAGATAATAATGACTATTTATATGTATCAAGAAAATTAACGCTGCCATCTTTTATTGCAACAATTGTTACTACATGGTATGGCGGAATATTAGAAATTGGGAGATTTAGCTATCTCAATGGTATTGTAACATGGATTATTTTTGGTTTTTTTTATTATATATCAGCAATTATATTCGCATTATACATAGGTCCTAAACTTCATAAAAATAATATTCATTCAATACCTGAATATTTCAGATTAACATATGGAAAAATTCCACAAAAAATTACATCAATAATTTTAATATTAGTTTCTTCTCCTGCACCATATTTAATGATACTAAGTACTATCCTTATACATATATTCAATATTGATTTCAATATAGCTCTTATTTCCGGAATTATATTTTCTATAAGCTATATTTATTTGGGGGGATTTAGGGCTATTATAAAGACAGATTTAATCCAATTTATTTTTATGTATCTAGGTTTTTCTCTTATGCTGTTTTATTTAATATATAACTTTGGAGGCATGGAATACTTAGCAGATAATAGTCCCTCAAAAAATTTAACTTTTACTGGCAATTTACCTATTGGATATATTTTATCTTGGTCTTTAATAGCCATGTCAACATTTATCGATCCAAATATCTTCCAAAGAACATATTCTAGCAAAGACATCCATATTATAAAAAAAGGATTTGTTTTTTCTATCTTTCTTTGGTTCATTTTTGATGTTTTAACCATATCTGTAGGAATATATGCATCAGCAATCATTGATTCAAAAATATTAGGGGATATGAACCCTTATTTATTTTTAGCAGATACATATCTTCCAAGTATATTAAAAAATATTTTTTATATAGGTTTATTATCAATTGTTATGTCTACAATTGACAGCTTTTTCTTTGTGTCTTCAATTACGATTGGGAATGATTTAATTAGCAGTAAAGAATCTTCGTTAAATACTAAGATAGGTCTAATTATCACAGGGATAATATCTTATATCATTGCAAATAAATTTACATTTGCTATTGATGTATGGTATATATTTGGTTCTATTGCAGCATCTACATTATTAATTCCATTTTTATTAATAGTTTTCAATAAAAAAAGGGTACTTAGATTCCCTGTGGCCTCACTAATAATGCCAATAATAGTTTCGGTGATTTGGATATACTACGATTACCCTTATCAAATAGATTTGATGTATCCAGGGATTCTATCAAGTCTAATAATATGTTTATTTAATAAAAAATCAGTCTTCAAGAATAAGATTGACCAAAACGACAATATCTAAGATATTAGTTATTCCATCTTCATTAATATCAGAAAATTCATTATTAGAGTTCTCATCAAGAATAATATTAATAAGTGTTACGATATCTATAACATTAACTAGACCGTCTTGATTAATATCTCCAAGCAAAGAATTATTTTTTATTACATGAAATAAAAGTTCTTTTATAGCATAATCATGATGGTCTGGCCATACGTTTAGCATCACTTGGGTTTCAATTATATCAGCTGAAACATTCACAGGAAATGAAAGGTCTGCACTTCCGTAGGGTTCAATAGCTACTACCCCTTCATCATATAAAAAAAGCTGATTTCCTCCATCCATAAGATCAGAAAACATATATTTATATTCAAGAGAATATCCAGTTCTATTGTAAATAGTAAAATTAAGTAAATCATTATCTATCTCAATAATATTCACATTATTTTCTAGGAGAGTATAGTTCTCTGCAAGCACACTAAATAGATCTGGATGCAAAGATGGTATTTTATAGGTTCTATACCATGCAGCATAGTTTACCCCTTGATAATTCCATACGACTTCATGGTCAGGTGTAACTTCCCTAAGGGTTGGTTCTCCTTGATTAAGGCCACTTCCAAATGTATATAATAAATAATTTCCATTATCCAGTAATTGTACACTTCCCATACCAAGTCCAAATAAATTAGGAGGCAATACATATTCCCATTCTGTCTCACAATAACTATCATCAATCACCCTAATTCTACGAATTCTACTTGTTGGATTAGAATCTCCCATTAGCATCTGACTTAAATTCCCATTATCAAAAAAAAGAAGGCTCCCATCATCCATTAATTGGATATTATGTTGGAAACTATTGCCAAGATCTGTGCAGATATTATCACTACCTGTATTATATTCTTCTGGCATACCTATATTCCATATAACATCTCCTGATGGATAAGCAATCTTACTTATTCTAGATAGATGACGGTGTGAAACATAAATCACACCTTCTTCTTCATCAAAATGGAAGGCATTTGAATGCATCCAATCATGTGCACCATATTCAAGATCCCACCATATTCCTCCATATAAATCAGTGTCCTCCATTGTAAAATGCTCAAATGGATTCCAATTCCAAACTTCATTCCCATCCTCATCCCACTCAACTATTCTCATTCCTATCCAAGGGTATTCTTCTGTAACACCATCAGCTACATATCCTATAGATTGATAAATAAAGCTCCAATTCCCTTGAGCAATAGGACCAAGCTGATAGTCTGGAACAAAACCCATATAGTTACCATTAGAAATTTGTTTAAACTCATGGATATCAACAGCATATGCAGGATCACTTGTTGGAGCACTCCATAGAAAATCTAAATTATAATTGATTTTAGCTCCTGTATTATTTGGATGCTGATATCCACTTAATCCATAAATATTACCATATTCATTAATATGATTCATTATAAATCCCTCACCTACTAGCCCTGAATTCCAAATTTCATTACCATTTTTATCAATAACTGCTGATGTAAGTTCTGGTGCAAATCCACCAAAAGCGACTAAGCCATCCTGAAGAAGATCTTCATTGTAAATATCAGCATCTATCTCAGGGAATTCTTTTTCCCTTATAGTAAAATTAAATATTTCAGACCATTCTCCAAAATTTTCGTTACTATATAGAGGCCTTACTCGCCAATAGTAGGTATCATCCCAATCAAGACTCTCTTTTTCAATATAAACTGTTGTAGGCTCTTCAATATCTACGACTATATTATTAAAGGATTCTTGTATTGATATCTGGAGATTGTAATTAATTGCATCTGCTTCTTGCTCCCATTCAAAGGGAACATAAATATAGCTAAGATTAGCACTATTATCAGGCCTGATTAAATCAGCAAAAGAGAAAGAAAACATTAATATAAAAATTATGAAAACCATATTCATTCCTTAATTAAGTTAAGCATTTCTTTTGTTTTATTTTCTAAATTTTTAAAAGATTTAGGAGATTTTCCATCATCTATATATTGACTAAGGTCCTTATTGAATTTTCCTGATTTAATATCCTCTAGCATTGAAAGTAATTTTAAGTCAAATTTATCATCAATTAATTTTTTTCCTCTTGATATTCCCCCATATCTAGCAGTATCACTAATTAAACTATAAAATTCTTCAAATCCTTTATTATAAAATAAATCAACAATTGTCTTAACCTCATAATAACAAACAAACCAAGCTACAGTAGAATCATATCCTTTTTCAATTAGCGTATTATATGAACTATTAATTAAATATGGAAGACCTCCTGTTAATATAGCTTGCTCACCAAATATATCTGTTTCTGTTTCTTCTTTAAAGGTTGAAACAAATGCACATACCCTAGTTCCTCCAATTGCTTTACTATATGCTTTTGCAATATCTAATCCATTACCAGAATAGTCTTGTTCGACAGCTAAGAGAGCAGGAATACCATTTCCTTCCCTATATTTTTCTCTTACTAAAGCACCTCCTCCACTTGGAGCAACCATAATCACATTAATATTTTTATTAACAATAATTTTTTTATAGTAAATATTATAACCGTGAGAGAAAAGAAGAGTTTGTCCAACATTAAGATAAGGGTTAATATAATCACTATAAACTTCTGGAGCATTTTTATCTGAAACTAACAAACAAATCAAATCTGCCCACTCTACAGCCTTTGAAATATTCAACACTTTAATTCCATCTTTTTTAGCTTGTTTGATTGATTGACTATTATCACGTAAACCAACAATAATATTTAATCCAGAATCTTTTAGGTTTAGAGCTTGCGCTCTGCCTTGATTACCATACCCTATAATTGCTATTTTTTTATTTTTCAAAACAGCTAAAGAAACATCTTTATCTAAAATAATATTTTTATTCATATTTATATTTTAATAGATTCATCCCCTTTATCTGGAGAGAATCGATATAAAATTAAAATTTTCCCAATAATACCTACTACCGAGCAGGATGTTTCCTTTTCAATAATAGGAGCTAACTCTTTTTTATCTCCTGCCTGCACCCTTACTTTTATAAGTTCATGATCTATTAAAGATTTATCAATTGACTTTATAGATGAAGAATTTAGGCCATTTTTACCTATAATAATATATGGGTTTAAAGAGTGAGCAAGGCCTCTTAAATATTGTCTTTGTCTAGATGTTAACTTCAAATAGTATCAAGAATTAAATTAACTAAAGTAACAATATCAATAACGTCTATAATAGAATCTTGATTTAAGTCTGCAGCTTCTAATTGATTTTGAGATGGTTCAAATTCTTCAAATATAATATTAACTAACAATACAACATCAAGGATATCTAAACTACTATCAAGATTCAAATCTCCATTCATAAACTCATAACCAATAATTTCAAGTTTAAAATCATCTAAAGCGGCTTCAACAAGAGAGCCCCCCGAACCATTATCTCCATCATTAAATATATCAGACGCTGTAAATCTAAATTGAACTTCACTTGTCAAATCTATATATTCAGATAAAACAAATCTTTTTTCATACCACTGATTCAAAGATTGTGTCGTATTTTCTAAATTAATCCAACTTATTCCTGAATCAGATGAAACTTGTACATTCCAAATATCATTACCAGGATTATTCCCTAAATTATTAGTGTACCATCTCCAATATGTAAGCAAAACATCATTGTAGGTAGATAAATTATAAATATCAGAATACAAAGTTGTAGATCCTCCATCAACATCATCAGCCCCAGTACTATTCACATCTACAGATTCATTACCTGTTATAAAACATATTTCTCCATTTTCTGTATGATTCTCATCTGTTTGTACGATAAATTCTAAATTATCTAGACCTCCTTGTTCAGATGTACCATTAGGAATTCCTGATTCCCATAGACCAGCTGTTGCATCAGATTCAACATACCAATTATGCTCATCTTCAAAATCTTCTACAAGTATATCAATCAAATCACCATAATTAAATGATATATAATCCTCTATTTGAGGATACTGGGATGATTGTCCTAAAGAATTAGAAGCTGTAATATAATAATACACAATAACATTGGATTGATCAAATGTCATCGTAACATGATATTCATTATCACCCGAGTTATTAATCATGCTAATTTCATCCCAATTATCATTATCTAAACTATAATGAAGAGTTACATCTTCTACCTCTCCATCAAAGCTTTCTACATTCGCAAGAAAATAAACGTATGGGATTTCTAAATTATCTATATCTTGTATTTCTTCATGCAAAATACTAACACCACCAAGTTCAAAAACAAATAACCCTTGTTCTATATCACTTGATATAATATATCCACTAGGAAGATATGCATAAGTACCCCAATTACTTACATACAAACCTTCTATATCACTCATATCATAATATGCAATCTCTTCTACATTTGTAGGATCAGATATATCTAAAACTCTTGTACCATCAGCATAATATGAAATAATTAATTGAT
>CAYVTK010000043.1:0-6658 GCA_964454465.1 uncultured bacterium
AATATAAATATTAGAATTCCAAAAACTATTGTTATTAGTACATCTGAATTTGATGAGTTTATGGATTTAAACAACCTTTGGGATATATCCCTATCTTTAAATGATAATAAAAAAATAGAACGGAAATTCATCAAAGGCAGGCTTCCAAAGAAATTATCAAAAACATTGAAATCATTATTAAAAAAAATAAAATATCCACTCGCAATACGCTCTTCAAGTTTACTTGAAGATTCTCAATATAAACCTTTAGCAGGAATGTATATTACATTAATGTTACCTAATTCAAATAAAAAAATCAGTGAAAGATTCAGTCAGCTATCTGAAGCTATAAAACGTATCTATGCATCTACATTCTATAGAGAACCAAAATCATTGATGGATTCAGTATCTCAGAGGACAGAAGAAGAAAAAATGGCTGTTATTATCATGGAACTTATAGGAAAACAACATGAGGATATTTACTACCCAACGTTCAGTGGAGTTTGTCAAAGTTATAATTACTATCCAGTCTCTCATATGAAAAGAGAAGAAGGTGTGGCTTTCTTAGCACTTGGTCTTGGAAAAACTATTGCAGATGGAGAAAAATCATTAAGATATTCTCCTTCATATCCAGAAATACTACCTCAATACTATTCAATAAAATCAACTTTAAACAATACCCAAAATACTTTTTATGCATTAAACCTTAATAATGGTAAGAATCCACTAAAAAGTGGAGAAGAAAAAAATCTTAACAAATATAATTTGGATATTGCAGAAGATAATAAAGAATTAAATCACATCGCAAGTGTTGTAATAACTGGAGATAATATTATAAGGGAATCTTTAAAGTATAATGGGCCACGAGTTATAACTTTTTCTTCCATTATTAAGTATGATTCTTTCCCTTTAAATGACATTTTAAATGAATTTATTAAAGAAGGTGAAAATCTTATAGGTTGCCCCTTTGAAATAGAATTTGCAGTCAATATAAACAAAAATAAAAAAAGTGAATTCTGTTTATTGCAAGTTAAACCAATGCCAATTGACAATACACACTATAACATTGACATATTAAAAAATAAAAAATCAGAAAATTTATTTTGTTATAGTGACCAAGTTTTAGGTGATGGGCTATCAAAAGAAATACAACATATAGTATATATTAATCCTGATACATTCAAAAGAGAAAAGACAGAGTATATTGCTAATAAGATTGATAAATTCAATCAAAATCTTGGGATAAATAATCCTTATTTATTGATTGGTCCTGGACGATGGGGAAGTTCAGATCCATGGCTAGGAGTCCCTGTTAATTGGGAACAAATCACTAATGCCAAATCGATTATAGAAATTGGGATTGATAAACTTAGCCCAGACCCTTCATTCGGTAGTCATTTTTTTCAAAATTTAACAAGTTTAAGAATAGGCTACTTTACAATTAGTAGAAATAAATATAAAACTTCCATAGATTGGAAATGGCTAAAAAATCAACATCATTTATATAAATCTAAGTACGTTAATGTTGTGCAATTAACAAATCCTGTAGTTATCAAAATTGATGGAATCAATGGATCTGGAATAATCTTAAAAACTGAACAGCAAAAAAAAGAATCTATGGATGAGAATGAATCTTCTGGAATATAATATTTATTGTGAATAATAAATTACAGAAATATCAATACCATTTGCTCCTCCAAAAATAATATTACGCACATCTATAATAGTTCCTTCATAGGATAAGCTAAATAGCATGTCATCACAATACTTTAACTCATTTTTAAAATCATTAAAATATCCTAATATTCTTACAAAACCCTCATCAGAAAAATTAGAGCATGTAATCTGTAATTCTGTATTATCTGTATCTATATCACTGTCACAATCAGCAGCTATCCCATATATGTCAATCTGAAAACCATAGCAATCAGGTACTATATTATATCCTAATTCTATTTTTTGATTATCTAAAAAATTAATAAATATTAAATCAATATCATCAGGAAATGAGGAACTGCAAGTTATCAAACAATTATCAGCAATACAATTTCCTCCACAATCATAATTTTCTTCTGGATGTTCACAGCTACCATCATCAACAGTTGCATTATGATTATAATTGCATGCCTCTTCTTCTATACATCCTTTTGTAACAGAAGTATCATCTTCATCACATGAAATCATTATAAAAATTATTAATATAAATAATGTTTTATACATCTTATTAAGGAGTTTCTAATATTAAAGAAATTAACAATACAGCATCAGCAGCATCACACACAGTATCTTCATTTAAATCACATGATGACATAAAAGGTTCATTAAAAATGATGTTTTCAATTAATTCAATATAATCTAAAACATTGAGAATACAATCAGATTTAAGATCTCCTTTAGATAAATAATTGCAAAAAGATATATCAAAATCAATATCTTCTATTACCTCATTAGATGATATTGGTTCATCTAAACCTAAAACAAAATATATATACTCTATCCCATCATATATTTCTTCAGAGATATCATTTATATCTATAATTTTTTGACTATCTAGATTATTTTCAGATAATAGAATAATATTGCCAATTAGATTAGAGTTTTCTAGAGTTGTATTCATAGCAATATCAAGCTGACTTTCTTGATTTACTCTGTTAATCGAAATTAAAGTAGCACTTTCATTACTAATATTTTTAGATACTAAAATAGGGCTTTCAAACTTAATATAAGGAACTAAAGAATTGAAGGTCATTGGCTGAGTAATAGCCTGATCAGGGTGATAATAATATTCACTATCTTCAGGGTAAAAACCATTAAAAAAATTGTGCGAAATAAAATCAACCCATGTGTCTATAAAATTTGTATTATAATTATAGATTTCGTTTTTCAATACATTATCAATAGAACGTACCGGCTTACGTGGTGGCAAAGATCTGTAGTCCTCCCAAATATGTTTTATAATAGAATAATCTTTGTTTGCTACTACGGATGTTAAATAATGTGCGTATAAGGCAATAGAATAGCCATCCGTCTCATCTATACTATCTAACATACCATCATAATCAAAAAAATCTGATGTCCAACCATAATTACAATAATCATTAATATCTGGATAAATAATATCCTCTATCCAAGAAGAAGACAACTCATAAAAATCTCCATCTGCACCATTTTCATAATTTCTATAACATCTTTGAATTGCATGAAAAAATTCATGCGCAATTGTAGTTCTCATAGCATCAAGGCCTTGCGTATAATAAATTGGCTCTCCATCATCTTCCTCTGTCATTCCATTATCTATAATAATAAATGATTTCACTACACCAGCACTATTGAGTCCCTCAGATTCATTTGATCCATATGTAAATGAAGATGTATTAGCATCCATATTTTCAACATAAATATCATATAAAGAATTCCCTCCAAAACCACTACAATCATCAGAAATATTTTCATCACAATCTGACATAATTTCATTTAAGGAATAGGTTCCTCTTAAATCTTCTAGATAATTAAGTCCATCAACATCAAACATAAAACTGTAAGAATATTCTGCAGCTATAGCAAGCTCATCTATATAATCAGGATGACCATTTTCATCATTATCTGGATATGGAATCTCACCATTACCATCATTTTTTTTAGGGGCATGATCACCCTCTGTGTCATAATGGATACGAAAATGTTCAGTATCGTAGGTGGCAAGATATTCTAAAGCTGGTCTTTCGCTTTCTTCTCCTGTTCTAATATTGCTAGTCATAAAGCCGCAGCGAAAATGATTATTTTCTGCAATCAAAATTGATGTTAAAACTAATAACTTAACAAATATTTTCAAGGTTAAACGACTCCCTGATCTAACATAGAATCTGCTACTTTTATAAATCCAGCAATATTTGCACCTTTAATATAATTAACATAATCACTACTATTGTCTTTACCGTACTCTATACATTGGCTATGTATATCTTGCATTATATTTTGTAATTTTTGATCAACTTCTTCTCTTGACCAAGATGAAAACATACTATTTTGGCTCATTTCAAGACCTGAGACAGCAACTCCTCCTGCATTTGCAGCTTTACCAGGTGCAAATAAAACTTTATTCTTTATTAGTGCTTCAACAGCATCTGGTTCTGTTGGCATATTTGCTCCTTCAACAACACATCTACAGCTATTATTAATTAGATTATTAGCATCATCTATATTGATTTCATTTTGTGTTGCACTTGGAATTGCTATATCACACTTGATATGCCAAGGCCTTTTACCTTCAAAGTATTCGACATTATATTTATCTGCATATTCTTTAATTCTGCATCTTTTATTATTTTTAAGGTCTATAATAAAATTTAATTTTTTATTATCTATGCCATTAGAGTCATAAATGGTACCAGAAGAATCAGATAAAGTAACAACCTTACCACCTAATGCATTAACTTTCTCTAGTGCATATTGAGCCACATTTCCAGAGCCCGAAATACATACAATTTTATCTTTAATTGAATCATTGTTCTCTTTAAGCATCTCCTGTGCAAAATATACAGCTCCATAACCAGTTGCTTCTGGTCGAATTAAACTACCTCCCCAATTAATTCCTTTACCTGTTAAAACTCCAGTAAATTCATTTCTAAGTCTTTTATATTGACCAAACATATATCCAATTTCTCTTCCGCCAACACCAATATCACCAGCTGGAACATCTGTATATGGGCCAATGTGTCTTTGTAATTCTGTCATAAAAGATTGACAAAAACTCATTACTTCATTATCAGATTTTCCCTTAGGGTCAAAATCAGCACCTCCTTTTCCACCACCAAGCGGAAGAGTAGTTAAGCTGTTTTTAAATATCTGTTCAAAGCCTAAAAATTTTAAAATTCCAAGATTAACTGAGGGATGAAACCGTAATCCTCCTTTATATGGACCTATTGCAGAATTAAATTCCACTCTATATCCTCTATTAACTTGAGTATTACCTTTATCATCTCTCCATGGAACTCTAAACATAACAACTCTTTCTGGTTCTACTAAACGATCTAAGATGTTTGCATGCATATAATGTGGATTATCTTCTAAAAATGTCCATATCGATTCTAATACTTCTTTAACAGCTTGATGAAACTCTGGCTGTTTAGGATTCTTACTAATTAATTTTTCCATATAAGCTTCAAAAGAATTTTCCATTTAGTTTAACCTTTCAATATAGTTCAATAGTTATACATTAAATTTAACAAAATGTTCAATATAATTTATAGAACTAATCTTCTTTGTTAAATGTTATCTAACCCGTAATTTTATTTACTCATTTCTAGAGTATAAAGATATATTTGCTAATGTTAAAAAAATTAAACAAACAGCTAAGTCAACTTTATCTTAATTATCCTATCCCCACTATTTTTATTTCATTATTGCTAACTATGATAATTTCAAGTGGGGTCATATATGTCAAGCAAGATGATGATATGGTCAATCTTCTTCCAGATGAAATCGGATCAAGACAAATCTTTGATGAAATACAAGAAGAATATGGCTTAACTGAATATATGTATGTTGCAGTTGGAAATAAAAATAAAAGTATTTTGAATAAAAATGATTTAGATGTTATTTCTAATTTAAGTAACCAATTTAAATCTCTTGGTATAGTTGATGATGTTATTTCTATCACTAATCTAGATAAAATATCATTAGACCCTACTGATAGTTCTATTGTAATTGATGATTTGTTTGAATTCCCAATATCAAATAATGTAGAAATAGATCAAGCGATTAAATATTTAAATGATAATCAAATTATTAAAAAAAGAGTTATTAGTAAACAAAATGATTATGCAAATATTATTATTATACCAGAAAATATAGAAGGTGTATACGTACAGCTATCAGAAGAAATACATAATATAACTAAAAAATATGAACAAGATTATGAATTAAGCTTTGGAGGTCAAGCCTATGTAACAGGAGCTGTGCCGGGAATGGTGCAAAAAGAAGTAAAAGTTTTACTTCTATTTGGTCTCTTATTAATGGCAGCAATACTTCTTATTAATCTGCGAAATATAAAAGCTGTTCTTTTAATTTTATTTATTATTTTTTCATCATTGGCATCTATGTTTGGATTTATGGGTTGGGTTTATCATTTTACAGGTTCTAAAGATTTTTATTTTACATTAATGAATACTTCTATGCCTATAGTTCTATTAACAATAGCCAACTCAGATGGAGTGCATGTTTTAAGTCGATTTTTTAAAGAATTCAGGAAATCTAAAAAATTAAAAATTGCTATAAAAAATGCAATGGACAATTTATTTTTACCTATATTTTTAACTTCAATAACAACATCTGCAGCATTTTTAATGCTTGTTTTTTCTCCTATTTCATCAATGATAGGATACGGTATTACTCTTGCTTTTGGTATAATGTGGGCTTGGTTTCTATCTAACACTATTCTTCCCTCTTTGATACTATTATTAAAATGGAACCCTAATTCTAAAGCTATTTCTCAGCCTGGCTATATAGAAAGATTAATGAAGTTATTTGGTCGTTTAGTTACAAAAAACCCTAAAAAGGTATTATCGTTAGGAGTTGGATTCACGATATTTGCTATTATTGGATTATTTTTTATTACTGTAGAGGTTCAATATAATAAAATGTTCAGAAAAGGCAATATAATTAGAGATTCAGCTGAGTT
>CAYVTK010000044.1:0-6622 GCA_964454465.1 uncultured bacterium
TTTCATCCAAGTATCATATTGACTTTTTAAACGATTATCATAATATTTAGAAATCTCATTAGAGTCAGGCCTAGGATTTAAATATATAAAACCACAATTACACTTAACTATATTAAAAACAAACAAAGGATTTAATTTGTCTTTAATTTTTTTATAAATAGAATTATTATCAGAACCGCATATGATACAGCTAACAGACTCCATTAGGTAGTTTTTTTTCTATAGAAATACATAAAAAAGGATGAAATTAAAATCATAAAAATCGATATGATTTGTGCACCAGAAAAATTAAATAGATATTTAGGGTTCAATCTTAAAAATTCAATAAGGAATCGCGCCATGCCTGCCAAAAACAAATATTCAAACATAACTACCCCATTATAAAGTTTATTATCTCTAATATATCTCAGGTAAAAAAAGATAAGAAGATATATAATAAATTCATATATCTGTGTAGGGTGAACATAAATATAATCTCCAGGAGAATAAAGAGACTTAAATTCTTGAGAATTGAAAACTGAGGGATAATTATAGTGAAAGCTTTCAAATGTAGTTGGAGGCAGGCCTTCCTTGAAAGTTACTGCCCATGGTAAAGAACAAGGTTTCCCATAACAATCCCCTACTAAAAAGCAGCCCATTCTTCCTATAGCATGCCCTAGAGCAAGAAAAGGAGCTACCCAATCATAAACCTCTAGAGTAACCAAATTATTTTTTCTGATATAATATGTAACTGAAATAAATCCTCCCATTAAGCCTCCAAGAAAGACCAATCCTGACCCAAATTGATTAATTCCTGAAAAAAACAAGGAAACATCAAATTGATATAGACCTTTAAATATATTTATTATTCCATCAACATTAGAATAATCAGAGTACCACAAGGCTTGCTCAATCATATGGTATAATTTCGAACCAAAAATTCCACCTATAGCTGCATAAAAAATAATATCATCCCCCATCTTAGGATCTCGATTAATTTTCAGTAAATATTTTCTTAGCAGATAATTACATATTAAAAATGCAAGCATTAACATCAATCCATAGGACGATATTTTTAGTAGTTTATATTCAAATATAATTGGATACATTTATCTCCTTTCACGCAACATAAATTAAGGGTAAAGAAACTAAAATAAAATCATAACTTATATGTGCCATAACAGCAATACCAAAACCTCTAAAATAATATAAAAGAGACAAAAAGATACCTGCTATAAACCTAATTAAGAAAGTAGCAAAATAAAAAGCTTCCGTAGAATTCCCAATATAATGAAATGCTGAGAACAATAAAGATGAACAAAAGATAGAAATATAAAGGGATAGAAAAGAATTCTTGTTTTGAGAGGATGAAAAAATACTAAATATAAAAGAAAAAATAAAAAATCTAAATAAAGTTTCTTCCCATATCCCTGCACCTACAGAAAGATAAAGGTTCAATAATAAATTATCCTGATAGGCTATTTTATTAAATGAGAGAAATGAAATATCATTAAGTAAAAAAAGCAACAATAGACCTAATAAAAGACCTTCACATAACATAAAAAATAAATATTTAAATTTTATTTTAAAATTTAAATATTTATCTTTATTTATAAAAAAAATAATCCCTATTAATAGAAAAACTGCAAATGCGTATGCTGATTCTGCAAAAGTACCAAAGATATTGAAAAATTGTCTAAAAATTATATCAGCAGAATTTCTAATTTGATATGTCATTCCTTTAAAATAAAGAAAACATATAATTTCATATATGATTAAAAATGGAAATATAAATACAAGACTTGCTAAAATATTTTTCGAATAAGTGAAATAGGTTTCAGATAGATTAGTTCTCATTATCTGATTTAAGAATTGCTAAAAAGGCTGCTTGAGGAAGTTCAACATTACCAATTTGCTTCATTCTCTTCTTTCCCTTTTTTTGTTTTTCTAATAATTTTCTCTTACGGGTAATATCACCGCCATAACATTTTGCGGTCACATTCTTTCTAAGAGCTTTAACAGTTTCTCTGGCTATCACCTTATTCCCAATAACTGCCTGTATAGGAATTTCAAATTGTTGCCTATGTATCTCTTCTTTAAGCCTCTTAGATAATTTAGATCCTTGTGCATAAGAGTTCTCATTATGAACAATCACACTTAATGCATCAACAATATCACCTGCAACCTTCATATCTAATTTTACAAGTTTAGAAGATCTATGATCTATCATTTCATAATCTAAAGATGCATAACCTTTAGTTGAAGATTTTAATTTTTCAAAAAAATCAAATATTATTTCAGCTAATGGTAATTCAAAAACCATTTGTGCTTTTTCAGTTGATAGATAATTAGTAGATATATAAATTCCTCTATGTTTTGTACAAAGAGACATAACTGAACCTATAAATTCTTTTGGTGTAATTATTTCAGCCTTAATAAAAGGCTCATAAATAGAATCAATATCTACTGATTCAGGCAAATCTGCAGGATTGCTGACTTTAAGAGTACTTTTATCTTTCATTTCAACTCTATAAACAACATTTGGACAAGTTGATATTAAATCAAGATCAAATTCCCTTTCCAATCTCTCCTGTATAATTTCCATATGCAATGGTCCTAAGAATCCGCATCTAAATCCAAAACCTAATGCAACAGAAGTATTAGCCTCATAGCTTAATGAAGAATCATTTAATTTTAGTTTATCTAAGCTCAAACGCAAGTCTTCAAAGTCCTTTGAATCTATAGGATATAAACCGCTAAAGACCATTGGTTTTATAGGCTTATAGCCTTCTAAGGGCTCTAAAACAGGATTATCTTTATTTGTTAAGGTATCACCTACCTTAATTTTAGAAACATCTTTAATATTTAATATAATATATCCTACATCTCCTTGAGATAGTGAATCAGTTGCTATTTTATTAAGCTTTAAAATTCCAACTTCAAGAACTTCACATATTCCATCATATTTAAAAAATTTTACAATTGTTTTTTTTGAAATTTTTCCAGATACAACCTTAACATATACAACAACCCCTCTGTACTGATCAAAATAAGAATCGAATATTAAGGCTTTTAATCTATCTGTATTATGGAATTTAGGGGACGGCACATCTCTTATAACAGAGTTAAAAAGATTTTCTACACCTTCTCCTGATTTAGCACTTATTGATAAAATTTTATTTTTATCAATGCCTAACAATTCAGAAACTTGAAGTTTAGTTTCTTCTATATTAGAATTTTTCATATCAATTTTATTTAAAACAGGGATGATTTCTAGATTAGCATCTAGAGCAAGATATGTATTTGATACAGTTTGAGCCTCAACTCCTTGAGTTGAATCAATAAGAAGTAAAGCACCTTCACATGCAGCCATGCTCCTTGAAACTTCATATGTGAAATCAACATGTCCAGGAGTATCTATTAGATTTAAAATATAATCATTGTTTTTATATTTCAAATTCATTTGAATTGGATGGGATTTTATAGTTATTCCTCTTTCTTTTTCTAAGTCCATGTCATCTAAAACTTGAGAATTTTGAGAATCAGAATTAATTGTTTTTGTTAATTCCAGCATTCTATCTGCAAGAGTTGATTTGCCATGATCTATATGAGCTATAATACAAAAATTTCTTATATTAGATACTTTTAAAGTCATTTTTAATTAAAGTTCCTTATTTATGCTTTCCAAAATGTTTTACTAAATAAAATCATAACTGTAAATATTTCCAGTCTACCTAATAACATACAAAAGCATGCCAACCATTTTGCTATATTTGGGAGATGCCCCCATGTTTCAGAAGGTCCAATTGAGCCTAACCCAGGGCCTATATTCCCAAGAGAAGATGCAGATGCTGTTAATGATGTAATAAGGTCTTGTCCAAATAGAGCAAATAAAATAGAAGATACTACAAATATAAATATATAAAAAAGATAGAAACCCAATGTGTTTTTAACAACATTATCAGGAACTACATTTTTACCTATTGTAATCGAATATGCCCCTTGAGGATGAATAAGTTTTTTCAACTCGTAAGATAGATACTTTATTACTAAAAGGCTTCTAATAATTTTAATTCCTCCTGTAGTTGATCCTGCTGTTCCTCCAAGGAAAAACAAGAAAAAAATACATACTTTAGAAATATTAGGGAATGTTTCATAATCTGCTGTACCAAAACCTGTAGTTGTAAGAAGAGATGTTGTGGTGAATATTGAATCTTTTATAGATTCTAATTTCCAATCATAAGTTCCATTAATATTAATATCAAAGAAAAATATAATAGATAATAAAAGAATTATATATATATATATTTTAAATTCTTCATCTTTAAAATAATCAAATTTATTTTTAGCTAAAAACAGATAATGCAGTGAAAAATTTGTTGCAGCAATAATCATGAAAATTATGATTGTAAACTCAATTACAGAAGAGTTAAATGCTGCTAAACTAGCATTCTTAGTTGAAAATCCTCCTGTTGCCATTGTTGCAAAAGAATGACACAAAGAATCGAACCATGACATCCCCTCAAATTTAAGAATCAGTGTCTCCAAAAGGACAAATCCTACATATATTCCCCATAATAATTTGGCTGTTTGTTTCACCCTAGGGGTAATTTTTTCTGCAACAGGTCCTGCGACTTCAGCTCTAAACAACTGAACTCCTCCAATACCAAGCATAGGCAATATAGCGATACTAAAAACAATAATTCCCATACCTCCAATAAAATGTGTGAAACTTCTCCAAAAGAGTAAACCTTTTGATAAATCTTCTATATTACCCGTTGAAGCATCGCCCAAAATACTTGCTCCTGTTGTAGTTAAACCAGACATAGATTCAAAAAAAGCATTCGTAAAGGATAGGTTTGAAAAAGAAAAATAAAATGGTAAGGCGCTACAAATAGCAAGTACTATCCATCCAAATGTAACAATTACAAACCCATCTCGCGATTTTAATTCTCTATTATTTTTTTTCTTTTTCCTTAAAGTAAGTAAAAATAACAAAGATCCAAAAATGAAAGAAATTAAAGCTGATTTTATTATAGCTAAAAAATCAAAAAATTCTCTATCCTCTAAGGTGTATTCTACGGAGTAAAAAAGGGACCATAAACTGCTTGGAATCATTAAAAAGGCTAAAAAAACCATGATGAGCCCTATTATATTTAATACTTTACTATTTAACATTTATTGAAATATATTTTCTACCTTAGATATAAAATCGGGTTTTAAAAAGATTAATAATTTGTCATTCTTTTGTATAGTAGAATTTATATTAGGTATAATAATTTTTTCTCCTCTTATAATAGCACCTAGACATATACTCTCGGGCAAGTCAGAAATAGCATATTTTTTCTTTAAATATTTACATCCATCAATGACATCTAATTCTATTGAGTCTATATCTATATCTTCAAATCTTGATATTTCTATTTCCTGCTGATCTGTGTGGATAAATTTAAACACTTCATTAACTGCTGAAATATTTTTACTTACTACTGCATCAATCCCCATTCTTCTCATAGGCTTGATATAATTAGTAGTTGAAATATGAACAATAACCTGTTTTACACCATAATCTTTAGCTAGAAGGCATGACATTATATTAGTCTGTTCATCTTCTGTTGCAGCTATAAAACAATCAATATCATAAATATTTTCTGATTCTAAAAATTCAGTATCAAGAGCATTACCAATAAGCATTAAAGTATTTGATAAAGAAGAATTATACTTGTTGGCTTTCTCTGAAGACTTTTCAATAATTTTCAAATTATAATCATACTGTAGTGATTTAGATAAAAGTCTTCCAATCTTACCTGCTCCTATAATCATAATATTTTTTACATTAAAGGATGGTTTCCCTGCCATTTGCTGTATAAGATCAACATCTTCTGTCCTTGATAAAAAATACACAACATCATCTTTTTGATATACACTATCATTATGAGGAATAAAGCTTGAATCTCCTCTATATATCACTGAAGATTGATGATTAATAAATGGATTTGTTAACTTAACATTATTAATGGAACGACCTACTAAGGGGGAAGAAACTTCTAATTTTATACCGACAAGAGTAATTTTATCATCATTGAAGCCTATGACTTCTACTGCAGATGTTCTTCGAATTAATTTTTCAATTTCTTTTTGAGCTGCTTTTTCTGGATAGGAAACATAATCAATATCAAAATCAACAGGCTTAAGAACTGCCTCTTTATGATTAAATTCAGTATTCCTTAATCTTGCAATCACCTTCTTTGCACCCAAAGTTTTAGCTGCCTTTGAAGCTATAAGGTTAATTTCATCTATTGGAGTTAAGGCTAAAAAATAATCTATATGAGGCATATCTATTTTTTGGAGTATTCTTTGGGAGGCCCCATTACCGCATAAAACTTTTGCATCAATTGCATTTTTTACTTTCGAACATTTTTTTTCATCAATATCAACAACAGTTATAGCATAATCCTCATTAGCTAAATACTTAGAAAGATTATAACCAACTTCACCTGCACCAATAATTACTATTTTTAAGCTCATAATATTTTTTTATATAAAAAAAGCCCCTGTCGGTAAAAACAGGGGCTTAAAAAGAAGTACAATTTTATTAATATTACTTAAGTAGTGTCATATTTATTGTATCTGTAAAATTAGG